>VMSU01000225.1 GCA_013792005.1 Desulfobulbaceae bacterium | reverse complement strand
AGGAAATCAGCGTTATCATTGATCTTGAGCGGATTATCAGTCAATTGGTGGTGTCGGAAGTTGGCAGTGCTAACAATCTGATATGATAAGTTTATCTCGTCCAAACTTGACCCTTCGCGGTTTTAGTCAAAAATACCCAATTTATTTTTGGAGGGAGTGAAGATGCGGCTTGGGCTTCCTAAGTGAAGAAACATCAGGGGAAGTAATGACCGAGATCCTGGTAAGATGCCGATGCAAGGTAATTACTGATTAAGTTCGAGAAGAATGGGGTGTCGATGGAAGTAAGTGAGTCCCCTGTGCCTTAGAACATGATTTTTTCATGAAAACTACCGACGACACAAAGGTTGACGTGGCTCTTGAAAAGATATCAGTCAGGGTGAGAGATTGTCAATGATCGTTGGTGACTCGAAAAAAGGATCCTTGAGGATTCTTTTTGTTTCTAGGACCACCTGCAAATGATTGGTTTGTGATTGCCACACCACCAATTTCAAGATCAATTGCATTGAATTTACAGGCTTTACTGCAGGCCAGGCAGGATATACATTCCATGTCGTCGGGGGACTCATTAAATCGTACCCCCATCGGGCAGACACTATGGCAGGCGGCACAATTCGTACATTGGGTGGAATTAAGTCTTAATTTGACCAGTTTTATTTTGCTGAACAGGGCATAGAATGCACCAAGAGGGCAGGCCGTTCGGCAGAAAGGCCGACTGGCAAAAACGGCCCAGACTATAAAAATAACAAGAATAAAGAGCTTGTTAAAGAATAGCGGGCCTAAGGTGGCTCGAAGATCAGGCTGCAAAATAAGCATCGGGAATCCGGCTTCCAGGGTGCCAGCCGGACAGAAATACTTGCAAAACCAAGGAGCTCCAAGTCCGACTGCATCAATTTCAAAGAGAGGAAGGAGGATAACCATGAAAAGCAAGAGTCCATATTTTACGTAGCGTAAGGGAGGCCAAACACCAAACTTCCGTGAAGGAATTTTGTAGAGAAGCTCCTGCAACAGACCAAATGGACAGGCCCACCCGCATACCATTCGACCTACAAAGCTGCCGATTAGCCCCATGCTTCCTACTACATAAAAACCAACAAAAAATTGGCTGTTTTCAATGGCCATTCGAACTCCGGCAAGGAGTTGCTGCAGGGAGCCGAGAAAACAATAGGTTGTTGCCGCTGGGCAGGAATAACAATTGAGTCCTGGCGAGCAAACGACCTTTAGTGGCCCTTGGTAAATACCTCTGGTAATAGGAAAATTCCAGAACCCATTGCTAATAAAGAAAAATAGGGCTTGAACCAATTTACGAACGAGATCCATAACTATCCTATTCCGATACAGGATAAGCAAATTTGCGTTGCCTGTTCAAGAACACGTGATGGCTCGCCCAAACTGATCCCGATAATCGTAAGGATCAAAAAAACAAATATTGCAACAAGCGGAGCGGTTCTGATTATCGCTTTTTCTTTGCGCATTTTCATTACCCGTTTAAACGGTTGGCATCGTGACGGTTCAGTCTAAGACGGACACGGGGATAGAGTTCGTGTCATCACTGGCTGATGTAGTTCGTCAACATTTGAACGACCCCAGGAGAGTCCCATTGTGCGGGGCCAATATATTTTTCTCTAAGGATACCCTGCTTATCAACAATAAAAGTCTCAGGGACTCCGGTAAGTCCATATTTGGGACCAATTGTATTCTGTTGGTCGTTAAGGATTGGCATTGTAATGCCAAGCTTTGCAGCAAAAGAATCCGCCAGTGCTGGGTCGTCTTTATTTAAGATCGCCAGCATTTTAAATTTATCCCCTGGCAGCATTGTGTAAAGTTTCTGCATTGAAGGCATTTCCTCGCGGCAAGGAGGGCACCAGGTTGCCCAGAAATTCACAAAAACTACCTGTCCCTTAAGCTCAGAAAGTGTCCAGGTTTTACCTTTTCTGTCCACAAGGGTGAAATCCGGTGCAGCCTCGCCAATTGTAGCTACCTTTGGCTTCTGTCCACAGCCAAAAACAAGCAAAGACAGACAAAACAAAAGTAATAGTGATACTTTTTTCATAATGAACTTTAGCCTCAAAAATGGCCTTTGCAGGCACAGTTGATTAATTAATTCGGATAATTGGCAATAATTTCAGCTTGAATCAATTGAAGCAAATTCTCGTAACCAAAAGTCTGGAGGGGTTTCCCGTTAACAAAGAACCCTGGAGTTTTCTGAACACTAAGCGTTTTGGCATCGGCAATATCCTGTTCAATGAGTTTGGCAATTGCTGGATCATTCATATCTTTCCTGATTTGTTCAATGTCAAGTCCAGCTTGAGGAAGAAATTGCCAAATCAGTTCAGGTTTCGGGTTGTGGTGACTGGCCCAGTTTGGTTGAGACGCATACATTACCTCTAAGGTCTCCCAATATTTCCCTTGTCTTTTAGCTGCCTCAAGAATCTTGACAAAATAATCAGCACCATCATGAAAAGGGGCATAGCGAAGAACAAGTTTAATTTTGCCGGGATTCGCGGCGATGATTTTCTTCACCAGGGGAGAAAAAGCTGCGCAGGTTTCACAGGCAGGGTCCATAAACTCAACAAGATAGACTTTCGCATCATCACTCCCAAGCGTTTGAGAGTGCTCTCTGACAAAAGTTGTAGCGTTTTCTTTAGCCATGAATCCGTATTTTTCAGCCTGATATCCCTTGTAGTAGGAACTGGCAAACACAAAGACAAAGAACAACGCAAGACTTGTAATGCCAAACATTACATACTTCATTTAGATATCCTCCTTTGTAAGATAAGTAAAATAGCGATGATTGCTGAAAATGAAAGTAGCGAAAGCATTGGTATTGTGAGAAAACCAAAAAGATTGATGTATTCTTCGGTGCAGGAAACGCCCTTGCTGCATGGAGTGAGACTCTTCGGGATAATTCCTGAGTACAATAGGTTATGATAACATGCCGTTAGCCAGCCCGCTATCGCTAGAGGGAGAGAATATCGCACAACTCCTTTGTCAAAAGGAAACAGGCCTACTGCTAAAATGATAACTAAAGGGAACAAGCATATTCTCTGATACCAACACAACACACAGGGCGCAAACTCCATTACGTAGCTGAAAAATACACTCCCCAAGGTTGACATGCTGGCCACAACCCAACAAAGAAAAAGAAGAGACCAGTTTCGATTTGATGTTTGATCTGATTGGGTCATAATAAAGATCCCTCTAAAGTAGTGATTGGATAAAATGAGCCTTCTGCCCTTTGAGGCATGGGGGGCGTTGGCCTGGTTTGTCTGGAAAAAATTTCCCAATCTGTATGTGAAATTTCACATGTCTATACTAAATTGATAATGCCCATTTTTTCAATCTACTTTACGAAACACTCGCGAGGCATTGAGCAGAGCGAGAAGTGCGGTGCCCATGTCTGCAAATACTGCCTCCCACATGGAGGCCATCCCAAGGGCTCCCAACAATAGAAAAAGGCCTTTAACCGAAAAGGCCAAGGCAATGTTTTGCCAGACAATGCGGCGAGTATGCCGAGCAATACGTATTGCTTCTGCCATTTTAGCAGGGGAATCGGTCATTAGGACTACATCTGCGGTTTCGATGGCGGCATCTGAGCCAAGGGCTCCCATGGCTACGCCTACATCAGCACGAGCCAAGACGGGTGCGTCGTTGATCCCGTCACCCACAAAGGCTACCTTGCCGTTGCTTTTTTCTTGGGCGCAAATCTGTTCGAATATGCGGACTTTATCCTCTGGGAGTAACCCGGCATGGAATTGATCCAGTTCCAAGTCCTTAGCCACGTGTGCCGCCGCTGATTCATTATCCCCCGTCAGCATGATAATTTTATCAACGCCGTTTTGCCGGAGTAGGCGGATAGCTTGCTTGGCATCCGCTTTTAACTGGTCCCCGATCACAATGTAACCGGCGTACTGATTATCTACCACCACGTGGGCCACGGTGCTTTCAACAATGCATTGTTCGTGGTCGATTCCCATTTTATGCAAAAGCGCGTCACTGCCAACGGTGATACTCTTCCCCTCATAAACGGTACTAACTCCAATACCAGGGATGGCGACGTGATCGCTTACCAGCGCCTCGTTGATGGCAAGCCCCTTGGCGTTCATGGCGGCAACGATAGATTTGCCGATGGGATGGGTGGAGTGCAGTTCGGCAGCGGCAGTCAATTGCAGGAGATAGTCGGCAGAAAAGCCATTAACTGTAACCACCCTGTCCAGCATAAAAACTCCGCGAGTCAATGTGCCTGTTTTATCAAAAACAACTGTTTTTACTGATGCAAGGACATCGATAAACATCGACCCCTTGACTAGAATTCCGCTACGCGAGGCCCAACCGATTCCGCCGAAATAGCCTAAGGGAATACTGACCACCAGTGCGCACGGGCAGGAAATGACCAGTATCACCAACGCCCGGTAGACCCATGTTGTAAATTGGGCGTCAGCTATCAGCAAGGGTGGAACTACGGCAATTATCGTGGCGATGGCCACCACTGCCGGGGTGTAATAGCGGGCAAAGGTGGTAATGAACTTTTCGGTGACCGCCTTACGGGCGGTTGCGCTTTCCACCAACTCCAATACCCGGGCGATGGAAGACGCTTCAAAAGGTTTTGTCACCCGCACCATCAAGGCAGAGGCTGTGTTGATGGTGCCCGCCATAACGGAGTCGCCGGGGCGTGCTTGAACTGGAACCGGCTCGCCGGTCAACGGCGATGTGTCCACCTGGGAGATCCCTTCTACCACCTCCCCGTCAAGGGCAACCTTTTCCCCCGGTTTGACCAAGATGATATCGCCCACCTTGACTTGACCTGGAGATATTTCGCTAAAACCGCTGTCATTTTTCACCAATGCTCGGTCCGGCCTGGCGGCCAAAACTCCGCGAATCGACCGCCTCGCCTTGGATACGGCCATATTTTGTAGCAGTTCTCCGACTTTGAAAAACAACATCACTCCGACTGCCTCGGATAGAGCATGAATCGCCATAGCTCCTACCGTAGCAATAATCATTAGTACATTTTCGTCGAATAAAAGTCCTCGCCGAATCGAGCGTATCGCTCCAAGGAAAACATTCCAGCCTGCCAGAAAATAGGCTGTGCATACGACTACATATTCCACCCAGGGCCAAAGCAGGGCGTGAAAACGGTTTTCAAACACCATGTGACCGACGAAAATGATGCCGGAAGTAATTATAATTCCAATCTCTTTTCGATAATTGCTGGCCGTTGAATGATCATGAGCTTCCTGCTTATTCCCTCCTTTGTCTCTCCGCGTGAACTTGACTTGCGGTTCAATACGGCTGATTACCGCTAAAGCCTTTTGGGTATCGGTTGCTTTGAGAAGTAACGTAAGTGTGGCGAAATCAAGAACCGCGTCCTCAACCCCATCGGTTTTTTTCAGTTCTTGCTCAATTTTGGCAGCGCAGGTAGCGCAGTCCAAATTATCAATATCATAACGCTCGATCTGTATTCGGTTCATAATGAAGCCATTCCATAAGGAGTTTGGTTATCTTTGGCCTAGTCAATTCACATTGCTCAGGCGGATGATAGTTCCACTAGGAGGCGTTTCTGTGAAATGAGCGGTAAAACGCGCTGCTAGGTGGCGCTTCCGACCAGTTAGTCTTCTTGGGTAGTATGGTACTTTTTGACTCTCGACAACCGCACCCTTTTCATCCACCAAAGTCACCTCCACATAATCCGGGACATTGAATCCCATGCTGCCTTTCAGGTGGATTTTCCCCGAAACCCTGAATTCGTTATTGCCTTCTGCCGCCCAAACCTGACTGAAATATGTTTGGCGGCTTGGAACCATTTCCTTGGTGAAGTCCTTATCTAAGAGGTTTGGGGTAATTGCGCAGCCGGACAGCATCATTAGGCATGCGATGGCAGCTATATATATTTTGAAAAGAAAATCTTTCATTTCTTACCTCGTTGACCATAGTCAGCGCTGGTCACCATCGTGGTCGAAGACCAGCGCTGACCTTTTTCAGAACAAATTATGGGACGCTGAGCTCTTAAACGGCTCCATCGCCGCGTTCACCGCTGCTGATTCGTACGGCTTGCTCAATGGTGCTTACGTAGATTTTGCCATCGCCCTTGAGGCCGGTATGCGCGGCCTTCTCAATGGCTGAGATTACCTTTTCAACCAGATCGTCTTGGCAAATGACCTCGACTTTGACCCCTGGGTGAAAGTCAGTCAGCCCAGACTCCTTTGCCTTGGCCCAACCAATCCCATAGCCATAGCGCTCAACAACACTCATGCCAGACAAACCATCGATCTTATGGAGCGCACGGGTAACGTCATTCAACTTGTGTTTGGCAATGTACGCTTTGATCTCTTTCATGTTTAAATCTCCTTTTCCACTTGAACAGAAAACCACTTGTAAAGGGCCGGAATCACGAGCAACGTTAAGATAGTAGAGGTGATAAGCCCGCCGGTTACTACCGTTGCCAGGGGACGCTGTACTTCGCTACCGGTTCCCGAGCTGAACAGCAGAGGGATGAGACCAAGAGCAGTGGTGATGGCAGTCATCAGCACTGGGCGCAGCCGTAGACAGGCCCCGCGAATCGACGCCTCGTTCACCGGCACCCCATCACGAAGCAATTGATTGAGGTACGTGACCAGAACCATGCCGTTTTCCAGGGCAATGCCAAACAAGGCAATAAAACCAATCGACGAGGGTACAGAAAGGTTCTGTCCGGTGAGCCACAATGCTACTAACCCACCGACCAGGGCCAACGGGATATTAAACAGAATGAGGAAGGTGTTTTTCAGCGAACCGAAATTCATGAACAACAAAAGGAGAATAACCAGCAAGGTGACTGGCACCACGAGAGCTAGGCGTTTGTTGGCCTCCTGCTGTAGTTCGAATTGTCCTCCCCAATTGACCAGGTAGCCCGTCGGCATTTGCACTTTTTCTGCAAGGGCTTGCTGGCCTTCAGCAACAAAAGAGCCAATGTCACGGCCTCGCACATTACATTGGACGGTGATGAACCGTTGGTTATTTTCGCGGGTGATCTGGCGCGGTCCGACAATTTCCTCAATGGAGGCAAGCTGATCGAGAGGCACCTTGGCTCCGCCGGGGGCGGCGATCAGGAGGTGGCGAATCGCATCGGCATCCTTCCGTGCTTCCTCAGCGAAGCGCACGGTAATATCAAAACGACGTATTCCTTCAAACATCTGCCCGGCAGTCTCACCCCCCACAGCGACTCGGATGACGTCCTGCACATCCTCGACATTGATGCCGTAACGGGCGATGGCCTGACGGTCGATGCTAATTTTCAACTGCGGCGTCCCGGTCACCTGATCTTTTTGAATATCTGCGGCGCCGGGAATTGTCCGGATAACCGCCTCGATTTCAGCCGCTTTTTCCTTGAGGATGTCCATGTCAGGCCCAAATATTTTGATGGCCAACTCGGCCTTGGTGCCGGTGAGTAGTTCGTCGACTGCCGCCGCGATAGGCTGCGTGACGTTGAATTGGGCCCCGGGAAATGACTCAAAAGCCTCGCTGATTAAGGCATAGAGTTCATCGGGTGTCTTAGCACTTGTCCATTGTTCTTGTGGCTTTAATGAGACAAATGATTCAGCGCTGTTGACCGGATCGGCGTGAGCGCCGACTTCACCACGGCCGACTCGAGAAACCACTCGTGTCACTTCCGGAAACTGCGACATCAGTCGTTTTTCAAATCGTAGCATGGTGTCGCGTGACTCCTCCATGGAGATCGACGGAGCCATGGTGGCGCGAATCAATAGGTCGCCCTCGTCGAGACGCGGCACAAATTCTGAGCCGAGGCGCGGTAGCACCAAGGCACCTAAGACAAGCATGGATATCGCAAGCCCTACTGCCAATGACCGATATCGGACGAAAAGGCTCACTACCGGTCGATAGGGCAGCAACATTACACGCACAACCCAAGCCTCCTTTGGTACTTCCCCGGAAGAAGCGTCTAACTTGGGACGGCGCATCAGTATATGGGATGCCACCGGTGCCAGTAGCATGGCATAAAGCAGTGAGCCAAACATGCCCAACGCCACCGTTTGCGCCAGTGGCTTGAAGGTCTTGCCCTCTACTCCTTGCAAGGTGAACAGTGGTAAGAAGACAATGACGATAATAACGATAGCAAAAATGATTGGGCGCCCCACTTCGCTACAAGCTCGAGCAACAATTGCCATTCGAGAATCATCCGGCTCGGCCTCCCTCAGCATTCGGTCAACGTTCTCAACCATGACGATGGTGGCATCGACCATCATACCGATTGCAATGGCCAGTCCGCCCAGAGACATCAAATTGGCGCTGATCCCAAAGATCTTCATCATAATAAAGGCGAAGAAGATCGAAAAAGGGATGGACAGGGCCACTACGAGGCTTGCCCGTATCCCTCCCATGAAGATCAAGAGCACCCCGGTGACCAAAATTACACCAAAAATTAGGGAGTCAGTTACCGTTTTCACGCATTTGGCGACCAAAGTGGCCTGATCATAATAAGGAACCACCTTCACCCCTTCGGGCAGAACTTTGTTGATTTCGGCAAGTTTGGACTTCACGTCGGCGATAACCGTGGAGGTATTAGTGCCGATCAGCTTGAGAACCATACCGACTACGACTTCTCCCTTGCCGTTCATGGTGGCAAGCCCCCGTCTAATTTCGCCGCCGATAGCCACATCTGCCACCTGCTCAAGGTAGACCGGCGTCCCGTCCTGCACCTTAAGTACGATACGTTCCAAGTCAGAAATTTTTTCAGCAAGACCGACTGAGCGAATAATATATTCTTCGGCGTTCTTGACCAGAAATTGTGCTCCGACGTTGCCGTTATTGGCCTGCACTTTTTCCGTTATCTCACCAATGCTCAAGTCGTAGCGAAGCAAGTCTGCGGGGCGTACGCGAACCTGAAACTGCTTAACCTCTCCTCCGAGAGAGAGCACCTCTGTCACGCCTGCCACGGTCTGTAGATTAAACTTGATCAGCCAATCCTGGATTTCTCGCATCTCTTCCGGGGAGCGCTGGCCCTTTTCATCTTCAAGTACATAGAAGAGAATTTGTCCTAAGCCGGTGGCAATCGGCCCCATTTCAGGGACGCCAAACCCTTCGGGAATCTGTTCGCGAGCCATCTGCAAGCGCTCGCCAACTAGTTGCCGGGCAAAATAGATATCAGTTCCTTCCTCAAAGTAGATATTAATGACTGACAAGCCGAAATTTGATATTGAGCGGATTTCCTTAAGGCGAGGCAATCCGTTCATGGCTGTTTCTACCGGATAGGTGACATATTTCTCCACCTCCTCGGGGGCAAGACCCTCGGTTTCGGTGAAAACCTGGACCAGGGCCGGGGTGACGTCCGGAAAGGCATCGACCGGCAATTGTTGATAACTGAACCAGCCTGCGGCCAGTACCAGTACACCGAGTACGCTCATCAGCAATCGACTGCGCAGAACAAAATGAATGAGTTTTTCCATGATAATCCCTTCTCCTTAGTGGTTGTGGCCGTCGCCGAAGGCACCCTTGGATAGCTGCGCCTTAATGGTGAAGGCCCCCTGGCTCACGTAAGTCTGGCCAGCCTTGAGCCCGGAGAGGATTTCTACCGTAGTGCTGTTTTGTTGTCCGACTTCGATCGGCTGAGGTTCGAACCCTTTGTCCGTACGGACAAAGAGCACGGTCCCTCCTTCGAAAGTCTGCAACGCGCCTTTAGGAACGACGATGCCTGCGGAAGTGCTGCCCACCGCCACCTTAGCGGTCACAAACAGACCAGGGCGGAGATCGCCGTCCTGGTTTACGAGTTCCATTCGCGCTTTGGCCGTGCGTGTCGTCTCGTCCACTTGAGGGCCGACCCAAGCGATCGTTCCAGTAGCTGAAGGAATGCCGTGACCGATGTCGATTACCACAGCCTGCCCTTTGCGAACATTGATCAGATCCTTCTGGTAAACATTGATGTCGACCCACACCGTGGAAAGGTCAGCGATGGTAAATACACCGGTATCGGCATTGACGTTTTCTCCGAGGGTCATATGCTTTTCGATAATCGTTCCAGCTAATGGTGCTCTGATTTCAAGCCGGGTGTAGGTGGCATCTGGATGTCCGGATATTTTTTTGAGCTCAGGATCGGAAATCCCCAGTGCGTGCAATTGCTGCTCTGCCGAGTTTTTGGTGATGCGTGCCTCTGCCAAGGCCTGACGACTGTCAAGGTACTCCTGCTCGCTGGTCACCTTTTTTCCCCACAAGCGCTCTTCGCGTTGGAAATTCCCTTGTGCAAGTGTCTCACGAGCACTGGTGGCCAGGAATGTCGCCTTGGCATCTGCCAATTCGCGGCTTTCGATCACTGCCATCAAATCTCCGGCCTTAACCTTGTCTCCCACAGTTATCTGTACTTCACGGACAATACCTGCAACCCGAGGAGCCACATGGGCCATGCGATCGGCATTAAGAACAATTTCTCCGGGCAGGTTGATGTACTGGTCGAGAGAACCCGCTTTGGCGACTTCCAACGTGATACCAAATTCTGTCAATTCCTCATCAGAAAGGCGGACTACCTCCTCGCCATGTTCAGCTTTGCCTTCTGACTCAGCGTGGGCATCCTTTTCTGCATCATCATTATGATCGGCATGTTCAGCTTCTTTTTCGTTGGCTGGGTGTTTGTCCTGGGTGTGACTTTCATGATCATGAGTGTCTGCCGCTTGTTCCGCTGATGCGGTCGGGCTCCATAATGACACGCCAAGGCCTAAAGCACAGATAACGACAGCCCCCAAAATGGTATATTTGTTCTTCATCTCTGTATGCTCCCTTAGTTATTCTTTGTAATTGTAGGATTTTGAAGGCTCTTGATCGGTGCACCAATAAGCCGCTCCACGTTAGAGCGCGTTATGTGGTAGTTCCCCAGTGCCAACAGATACTGCCTCTTAACTGTAAAAAGGGTGCGCTGGGCATCGAGCATCTGTAGAAAGTCTAGCTTTCCCTCACGGTATCCGAAATCGGTTGCCTCAAAAGCTTCCAGCGCTCCGGGAAGAATTTTATCGTGAAGGGTCGATGACTCGACATAAGAGGCAGCTAGGTTCTGCCACATTTCAGACAATTCGGTCTGCAAAGCAACTTTGGCAGCCCGTTGTTCATGACGGGCCTTTTCGACATTCGCCTGAGCTTCGCCGATGCCCCCTTGGTTGCGATTAAACAAGGGAAGCGGCAGGTCAATGCCGACTACAAGTGCGCTTGTATTTGACTCACGAAAATTTCTAACACCAGCACTGATGCTTAAATCGGAAACAGCCTCTGAGCGGGCCAGAGCTAGAGCAGATTTATTTCGATCAAGTTCGCTTTCCCAACGATTCAAATCTGGGTTGCGCGCCAAAAATGTCTGGAGCATTGTTTCGGGAGGAAGTGGTGTAATTGTGGTCAGGTCGCCGACAACCTCGACAAATTCAGATCGATCCGCACCCCAAAAAGCGGCTAGGCGTCGTCTGGCGACTTCTAATTCCCGGGATGTCTTGTTGGCCTCGCTTTGCGCCGCTGCCAATTCAACTTGTGTTCGGGTGTTTTCCAAGGGCGACACCTTGCCTGCATCGACCCTTTCGCCAACTGCGGCTGCAGTTTTTTCAGCCAATTTGACCAATTCATCGTTCAAAGAGACCTGCTCTTGGGCCACCAGCACCTGAATGAAAGCTTTGGCGGTAGCTGCGAGCACATCAAGTTTTGTGCTTTGGTAGTCCCAAGCGGCAAGATCTTTCTCCAAAACGGCCACATGGCGCCGCTTGGTCCTCTTGTCCCCCAGTTCAATCAATTGAGAAAGGGCAATGGTTGTCTCTGCACCATCAAAGCCTCTAAGGTCATTCTGCCCGGCGAAATTCGCAATTTCCACGCCAAGGTTAGGGTTTGGTGATAAACCTGCCTGCAAGGCAGCAGCATCTCGGGCACGAATCTCCTCGGCAAAACCAGCGAGTGTAGGATTGTGCTGAAGAGCCAGGGCTAGGGCTTTGGTCAAAGTAAGTTTTTCGATAATCAAAGATTGAGAAGCAACTTCGGAGGCGGGTGGTGAATCCGCTGAAATTTTGGATAGTTGAATTTCTGTGATTATAGTGGGTTGAGTCGTAGCGGTGTCCGTAAGGCTTCGCGCCATTGTTGGGTGCTGAGTGGCGCATCCAGCAGCAAACAAAGCTATCGCGACGGGAACCCAGAGTTTTCTGCAATCCATATATAATTCTCCATTCAAAGTTTTCTCCACCCTAGTAAAATTACGACATAATTTTGGGTGGTTACGAACTCGGTTGAAATTGAGATGCAATCTTACGCATCCCTCCTCTTGTACTGTTTAGGGAAACTACTGGAGAGAAATCAGATAAGGAGCACGATCGTGCGGAGAGAAGCGAGATGTAACGATGGGGAGGTTTGAGGGGATAAAAAAAGAGATATGCGGTTCCTGGACAGAGTGGGTAATGCGAAAAATGCGCTGGCGAGAAGTCCTGACGTTTGGGGAGGAACGTTCGTAGTTTTTGTTTTATGTATGACGAAATGGTCCGAATGCCTGACGAATCTTTCGGAGGAATCGCAGACCACAGTAAGATCTAGGCACTCACCATGATGGGTTTGGACAGATAAAGACGTGCTTTGTTGTTGTGGGGAAGGAACGTCATGGCAAGAATTCAGTGCGACATCAAAATGACCGTTATCACCAAAACAGAACTGAAGATGCGATCCTGAAGGAATGGCAAGGGTCACACTCATTAGCAGAATGAGAAGTACCCCTGTGATGAGTTGGTTTGTTTTGGGCCAGAAGGTCATTTTTTCACATTTTCTCCAAAAGTATCATGCCGCAAATGTGACTCCCCGGATTCCAGAAGATTCCAAACACATTTGTCTTCTAGTGAATAAAAAACACTCCTTCCAACTTTGCGCCCTCTAACTATATGATGAAGACGCAATAACCGCAGATGATGAGAAATTGCCGAGTGAGTCATCTCAAGAGTATCTGCCAAGTCCTGAACAGGCATCTCGGAATCGCGGATCAGAAATAAAATACGCACCCGCGTTGCATCTCCCAAAATGGCAAAAAGTTGCGCGAGATCATCTGCATTCTCTGCAGGTTTGGGTAGCATTTTATTTAGCCCGATAGTTCCCATGAAACTCTAATATATGAACAATCATTTCAATGTCAAGAATTTTATTGATATCCATAGACTCGAATATCGGTTCATGCCACGGGAAAATCTACGATGACCGTAGTTTAGAGGATTTGAGATCAAGTTCTCACTTAGAGCAATCAAGCGGCATGAAAGTCCATTTTCGACAATTGAAGCGAAACACCAAAAATGAAGCTTTGGCATGAGTTCCGTCAGTAAAGGCAAAGACGATGTCGTAACTTCCTAGGAAGGGTACACAAAATGTGTTCAAGGATTTACTAACCTTGACGATTGGGGTCGGTTGTCAATAATGGACACCAAACCTCTGTTTGATTTCATGCTGCATGTTCGGGCGGTGGCATCATCACTGCGTACGCTTTGTCAGGCGTTTTGTTCAATTGTGAATGGGGCCTTGCTTGATTGGACCAGTCCAGATAATGCATGGTCAGCCTGTGAGCCTCGTTGACCGAGTCGCAGGCAGGCAAAAAGATTTGTTCATTTTTTTTGCCACCTCAAAATTGATGATCGTAACACAGGCAAGCTTCATCTTGATCCCGCTGAAGAATCAGCCAGACTCACTGGCCAGACAAAAAATGTCTTTCCTGGCTTATAACCCACACCGCAGGCACCTTTCTCCAGATAGAGAACCCACGCCCAATCTGTTTCGAAAAAACTGGTGGTAGCTGACCAATAGCTGTCTCGTAGGTTGATGAATGGATGATCAGCAGACAGTGCCGGGGTGTGAGCCGCACAATCTACCAAAGATTCCAGCTCGTTGATGTTGGGTAACCGCCATCGGTTAAGTCCGGCTAATCTGTCCTTGTTCAACCGCTGGACCACGGCAAGGGCCTGATGCCAAGTGACCGGGCCATTGCTGCTATCTGCTTTTCGAGCCCAACAGAGATTTGTCAGTCGATCCAAAACAGTCAATTTTCCCGCCACAAAGCGGGGAACAGGCCAATCATGGCCGAGACGGTAATCGCCATCTTGGCCGCTACCGGTACCTGAAATTATTTTACCCTGGATATCGAAACAGTGTGTTTGTCCAGTCCGGTGCAACAGACCATTCCCTTCTCCCCTCACCGGCCAGAAAAGATAATATTGGTCTTTTCTGCCATAAAACATCCTTGCCCCTTCCAGGTGTACATACCAGGCATAGTCCAAATGAATTGCCGCTGAAGTTGATGTCCAGTACCAGCCAAGAAATATATTCTCAAATAGATGGCCAGATGGCAGGGAAGGTTTCTTGGTTTGATAGCTCATCAGGCTGCGCAGTTCGAGCCGATTGGGCATGCGCCAATCGTTGTAGCCAAGGTAATTGCTATCGTTCATGGCGGCGATCCCTTCAAGCGCCTCCTGCCAGGTAACCGGAAAGACGTTGGGGTTAGCATCCCTTGACCAGATCAATCCGGTGAGTTGGTCGAGGACCGTTCCCCCGAGAGCAACAAACCTGGGCTCAGGCCATGATGCCCCGATACGGAACTCGCCATCCTGGCCACTGTCCTGGCATGGAATTTCTTTCCCTGCCTCGTCATAGCAGTGTGTCTGCCCGGTGTGGAATAACAAGAAAACCTCCTATAAAACTATCTGTACAGTCATTTTTATGCCAATATACACCGCATTAAACTCTTGACCATGTATCATTATCCATGGTTTCCTGCATCGGAGACGTTTTTGATTCGTAATAAAAAAGGTAGGAGGCAAATGTGGACGGATTGACCATCGGAAAATTGGCCAAAGAGGCTGCTCTAGGGATCGAGACCGTGCGTTTTTACGAACGCCAGGGGCTTATCACCCCGCCGCCAAGAACAGAATCAAATTATCGGGTATACCCCAAAGGCGAAGTAGCGCGGTTAAGATTCATTAAAAGAGCCAAGGTGCTCGGTTTCACTCTAAATGAGATCAAGGAGCTATTGAGTCTCCAGCATGACCCACATAGTACCAGAACGGACATCAAAAAGCGCACCCTTACCAAAATTGAAAACATTACCAGCAAGATCCAAGACCTGACTCGGATCAAAGCAGCACTTGAACACCTGGCTTCCGAGTGTAACGGCCATGGACCATTGGCAGGATGTCCAATCCTCGCAGCGCTAAACAACAGCGAAGGATAGGATTGTGGGCACACCACATGATCTCGAAACAGTATTTGCAACACCGAAAAATGCTTTGACACAGAACAATTGCTCACCCTCGGAACTCGATATCTCCATCACCATTGCTGATGAGAACAGGCCACGTCTGGTAATCGTCGGGGGAGGTTTTGCTGGATTGCACTTGGCACAGCACCTGAAAACAGCCGATCTGCAAATCGTGCTGTTGGACAGAAACAATTTTCACACCTTTCAGCCGTTATTGTATCAAGTAGCAACAGCAATGCTCGAACCGGATTCCGTGGCGAATTCATTCCGCAAAATCTTTCAGAACCAGAAAAACTTTCATTTCCGAATGGTGGAAGTCGAACGAATCGACCCTGAAAATAAAGTCGTGAGGACCAGTGCCGGTTGTCTGAAGTATGATTTTCTGGTTGTTGCCACAGGAGCTCGCACCAATTTTTACGGCATGCGAGATCTGGCAGGACATGCCCTCTCCATGAAAGAAATTTCACAGGGCATCGCCATCAGGCAACGCCTTTTCAGAAACTTTGAGAATGCACTGTTGACCAATGACACTGCCGAACGAGAAAGTCTGATGAACATCATTATTGTCGGTGGAGGTCCGACAGGCATTGAAATCGCCGGAGCAATCGGCGAGCTGAAGAAATTTATCCTCCCCACTGACTACCCAGAACTCGATTTGAGCATGATGCGGATACATCTGATCGAGGCTTCTGACCGGCTCTCGGCTAGCATGTCGTCAAAAGCCTCACTCCTTGCCCGCCAAGCCCTCGAAAAATTTTCTGTTACCATGTGGTTCAACACAAAAATCATAACCTATGACGGTAAAACCGCGCGTACCTCTGACGGCAGAGAACTCGACTCGAAACTGCTAATCTGGGTAGCTGGCGTGACCGGCAATATCCCTGTAGGTTTGGATAGAGATGAAATCATTTTCAGAGGGCGTATCAAGGTGGACTCTTACAACAGAGTTACAGAATACGATGATATCTATGCAATCGGCGATGTTGCCGCCGTGATCACACAAGAGACGCCGGATGGCCATCCCATGCTTGCCCCGGTTGCCATTCAGCAAGCCATCAATCTGGCGGCAAATCTGGCTGCCCTCGCCCAAAAAGGAGACAGTCAACTAACACCCTTTACCTACAAAAGCCATGGCGTCATGGCCACGGTTGGTCGAAATCGCGCCATTGTCGAAAGAGCTGGATTTTCTTTCGGCGGTTTCCCTGCCTGGTTGACCTGGCTGTTTGTTCATTTGCTGACTCTCGTCGGTTTTCGTAATAAAATCATAGCCGTTGTTAACTGGGCTTGGAATTATATAAGTTATGATCGAAGCATCAGACTTATCATTCCATTCATCTGCGAGACAAGGAAAACTCTGACAGGGCAAAAAACAGATGACATCAGAAAATGAAACCGTAATTCACTCCTTCAGAGCCCTACATGATTTGTCAAAGGCGATCAATTCAACTTTGGAGATTGACCTGGTCGAAGAGGTGCTTCTCCAGAAGACTTCTCAACTCATGAGGTCGGACAAGGCACTTCTCCTGCTGCGTAACGAGGAGAAACAATCATTAACCATCCATAAGTCCTTTGGTTTCAAATCGTCTGAACTACCAGCGAATCGGTTTGAAAACATCCATCTTTTTGATCATTGCTTAGTTCACAAAGGCAGCGTCATCACGCTAGAAGAGGTTCTGTCCACCCCAGATCGTCAATTATTACACAGCACCTACCCTCACCTGCTTGAGATGATTTTTGCTCCCCTCGAAATAGAAGGGAAAGCATCTGGTTTACTGGGGATTGTCGGTAGCAAAATAAATTTTTCCGAAATTGAACTGGAAATATTCTGTTCAATTGGCAGCCAGGCATCGGTGGCAATGGAAAATGCCAGTTTGCATGAAAGACTGCATTCCACTTTTTTGCACACAGCAGAAGCGTTGGCTGAGGCGATTAACAGTCGTGATCCATACACCGGCGGCCATACTCAGCGAGTGAGCAAATATTCGCTCCTGCTGGCTGAATCACTCAACTTTAGCCGAGAAGAAAAGACGGCTCTGCACTTTTCCTCTATCCTCCATGATGTCGGCAAGATCGGCATCGATGACTCGATCCTGCGGAAGGTTGGTCGATTAACGGCTGAGGAAAAACGAAAAATGGATGATCATCCCCAAATCGGAGCTAAGATTCTGGGGTATGTCGAGGAAATGAAAGAGGTCATTCCCGGAGTGCTCCATCACCATGAATGGTTTGATGGCAGTGGATATCCGGACGGACTGTCAGGGGATAAAATCCCGCTACAGGCCAGAGTCATCGCCATTGCCGATGCCTTTGACGCCCTGACTACCAATCGACCTTATCGCCAAGCCTCGGCAGGGCCTGATGCTCTGGACATCCTTGAATTGGATGGCGGCAGCCATTTCGACCCAGAATTGCTCGCAACTTTTCGCACACTGCAAACCTTCTCCAAGCTTTAAGACGTCATTGCCTGCAGCATGAACCGTTGCCGTGACTGTGGCAGTCGATTTTCGGTACTCTCCCGCGTTCCCCTAATGCTTCAAATAGGGGGGCAGAGAGAGGCACACAAAAATAAACCAGAGGCACCCTTGACCTTACACTATAGTCCAATGTTTATTTTACAATTAAGATCAATAAAAAAACATGGAGGTGGGTTATGACAACAGGAAGCGTTCTATGGTTTTTGGCAATTGGTGCGGTTGTGTATTTTATGATGAAAAAAGGCGGTGGCTGTTGTGGCGGCCATGATCATGGCGGGCATGGCAAGGAGTCCGGCCATGGCAATCATGCATCACATGAGATGTCCTCAAAGGGTGTGGAGATGCTATCCGGCAAAGACCCGGTATGCGGCATGGAAATAACCGAAAATGAGCCAACCCTTAATAGTGAACATTTGGGGCAGACGGTCAGGTTCTGCTCTGATCGCTGCAAAAACCTGTTTGATCTGAATCCCGAAAAATATATGAGTCATTCTCAAGGAACACACCAACACCATTGATAACAATCACTGTGTACTGTTTGGGACAAAAAAGAAAAGACGAACAGGATAAGGAGGTAGATCATGAATAATAAACTGAATGTGTTTGCTTTGGGAATCGCAGCGGCGCTGGTTTCTGCTCTGAGCATGCTGATACTCGGTATATTCGGCAATTTAGGCATTTACTCAGGAGCGGTTGAGATGATGCGTCAGTGGCATATGTTTTTTTCCCTGACGCCAATGGGAATAATCACTGGCATGCTGGAAGCTGCAGGAATAAGCCTTGTCTTTTTCGTATTATTTGGATGGATTTATAATAAGTTGTCCTAAAAAATGTGAAGTTGATTTTTAAAATACGATTTCCAGCAGCCCCATAAATTTTGCAGAACCAAAAAGGAGATGGGATATGAATTCAGGCCAACATCATCATAACAATGAAGAACATTCACATGCTGAGGTTACAAAAACAGAACGGAAAGATCCCGTATGCGGCATGTCAACTGATGCACCAGACGAATTTATTTCTCAAGAGCACAAAGGAACAACTTATTACTTCTGCAGTGATCATTGCCTTAAGACTTTTCAGGAAAACCCCGCAAAGTTTGTAGCCAGTGAGGAACCTTTCTCACATGAAAATTCTGCAGTAGCGTCTGTTTTTACCGACCCGGTTTGCGGCATGCATACCGAAGACGAGAGCGCTTTTACCCCCCACCATCATGGCGGCAACACATACTATTTTTGCAGCGAACGGTGCCTGGGGAAATTCAAAAACGATCCCAAACACTATACCGGTGAAAAAACAGAAAATGACCAGCCGAAAAAGACACTGGATGATAGAGGTCGCGTCTATACCTGCCCTATGCATCCGGAAATTGAACAGGACTCACCGGGGGCCTGCCCTAAATGCGGTATGGCCCTCGAATCCATGACTCCGGCGGCAAATGAGACCCGCACCGAATACACCTGCCCTATGCATCCTGAGATCGTGCAGGAGACCCCCGGCTCCTGCCCCAAGTGTGGCATGGCCCTAGAATCCCGCACCATCAGCCTCGATCAGGACGATGAAAATCCCGAGTACGACTTTATGCGCAGGCGCTTTATTTTCGGCGCGGTGCTTACCGTGCCGCTGGTGATTATCGCCATGCGGGAGATGCTGCCGGGCGGGCATCTCATCGAAAATCTGGCTTCTCCTCGCACCCTTGGCTGGCTGGAACTGATTCTGTCGACGCCAGTGGTTCTCTGGGCTGGCTGGGTCTTTTATGTACGGGCGGTGCAATCGATAATCAACAGAAGCCTCAACATGTTTACTTTGATCGGCCTGGGTGTATCCGTAGCCTATATTTACAGTCTGATTGCTGTTCTTTTCCCAGAAATTTTCCCTGCCACCATGCGTGGTTCTGATGGCGCGGTGGGAGTCTATTTCGAGGCGGCGGCGGTAATCGTCACCTTGATATTACTGGGACAAGTCATGGAGCTGCGGGCTCGTAGCCAAACCGGTGCCGCCATCAAGGCGTTGTTGGGGTTAGCACCGAAAACGGCCCGTAAAATCAATGAAGATGGTACCGAGATCGATATCCCCTTGGAACACGTCCAGGTTGGCGATGTGCTCCGTATCCGACCGGGCGAGAAGGTGCCGGTCGACGGCATGGTAGTCGACGGTACAAGCTCGGTGGATGAATCGATGATCTCCGGCGAACCGATTCCAGTCAAAAAGCAAAAAGATGACAAGGTGATCGGCGCGACAGTCAATGCCACTGGTAGCCTTACCATGCGGGCCGAAAAGATAGGGAGTGACACCCTGCTCGCTCAAATCGTCAAGATGGTGGCCCTGGCCCAGCGCTCACGGGCACCGATTCAGAAGCTTACCGACATCGTAGCCGGATACTTTGTGCCGGTGGTGATCGCGATTGCGCTTGCTGCCTTTGGTGTATGGTACGCCGTTGGTCCTGACCCGCGGCTCGCGCATGCCTTGATCGCGGCGGTATCGGTGCTGATTATCGCCTGTCCGTGCGCCTTAGGCCTTGCTACCCCGATGTCGATCATGGTTTCTACCGGTAAAGGCGCCACCATGGGAGTGTTATTCAAGAATGCTGAGGCAATCGAAACCATGCGTAAAATCGACACCCTGGTGGTAGACAAGACCGGCACCTTGACCCTCGGCAAGCCGAAATTGACCGGCGTGGTCACTGCGAGCGGCATGACAGAGGAGCGCCTGTTAATTCTTTCGGCTAGCCTGGAAAAGGCTAGCGAGCATCCGTTGGCCGCAGCCATCGTGGCCGGGGCAGTGGAGCGAAAGAGTACGCCTGTTGACGCCGCTGATTTTGATTCGCATACCGGCAAGGGGGTCTCCGGCACTGTCGATGGGGCAAAGGTATTACTGGGCAATCTCAAACTGATGGAAGATTTCAGTGTTGATACCGCAGCTCTCGCCAATCGTGCTGAAGAGATGCGCAAGGAAGGGCAGACGGTCATGTTCGTGGCCGCCGATGGCAAACTCGCTGGTCTGCTGGCCGTCTCCGATCCGATCAAGGAGAGCACCCCAGCCGCTATCCGCCAATTGCACGAAGAGGGCATGCTTGTGGTGATGCTGACCGGCGATAATCGGGCGACAGCCGAAGCCGTGGCCGCCAAACTAGGGATTGACCAAGTCGTGGCGGAGGTGCTGCCCGATGAGAAGGCGGCGGTGGTGAAAAAATTCCAGGATGAAGGCCGCATGGTTGCCATGGCCGGTGACGGCATCAACGACGCACCCGCCCTGGCCCAGGCTCACGTCGGTATTGCCATGGGTACCGGCACCGACGTGGCCATGGAATCGGCCGGAGTCACCTTGGTCAAAGGCGATCTGACCGGGATCATCCGTGCTAGGAAACTCTCGCGCGCCACCATGGCCAACATCAAGCAGAACCTCTTCTTTGCTTTTATTTATAACGCCTTAGGTGTGCCGGTAGCAGCTGGGGTACTCTATCCCTTCCTGGGCATTCTGCTGTCACCCATGATTGCAGCGGCAGCCATGAGTCTCTCCTCGGTCTCGGTGATCGGTAATGCCTTACGATTACGGCGGACGAAGATTTAATAAAAACAACAACATTGGCTAAGGGGCATCATGCCCCTTTTAACACTAACCTTGTATGAGGAGAACAAAGATGAAGAAAATGTTTCTAACCGCTTCTTTATTGTCAATGCTTGCCATCAGCCTACCAGTTTTGGCCGAGGAGGCGCATCATCCCAAAAATCAGGCTGCTCCTGAGATGGCCCAAATGAATACGGAAAAAGTTGACACCTCCATGCAGCAGATGCAGGAAATGCGCAATAAAATCGAAACGGAAAAAGACCCTGCAGCACGAAAAGAACTTATGCACCAGCACATGAAAATGATGCGGGATGGCATGAACATGATGAAGGGGCAATGCTGCATGATGAGCGACAAGGGCAAGATGATGGGGGGAGAATCCGGCAAATCCATGGAGGACCATATGAAAATGATGGAGAATAAAATGATGATGATGCAGGAGATGATGAACGGCATGATGACACAACATGAAATGATGATGAAATGAGTTCACACTTGGCCGGAGAAAATTACCATCTTTCGGTCAGGTATTGAGGTGCTAAATGCGTTCTTTACCCCGCTCCCCACAGATCTTTCTAAGAATAGGGGAACGGGATAAAGGCATCTAGGTTTTGAGAACCCCTTTTGATTCGGCGTCATTTTTTAACCACGTCTGGAGGCGTGCCCATGATAAAAAAAAGCCCGTTCTTTGATCCCGGCACGCTCATTCTGCCGCGCCGCCGCTTTGTCAAAGGCATGATGATGGGTGGGGCGCTGCTGGGCCTGGGGGGGATCCCCGATCGGTTGTTGGCTGCGGCCGGTTCCTATGCGGCACAGCCGATCCTGCGTGGCAAACAATTTGATCTAACCTTGGCCTCCACGCCCGTCAACTTCACCGGCATAAACGGTATGGCCACGGCTGTGAACGGTTCAGTGCCAGGGCCCGTGCTGCGCTGGCGGCAAGGGGATCAGGTAACGTTGGATGTCACCAACCGGTTGACGGAGACAAGTTCCATCCACTGGCACGGGATCATCCTCCCGGCGCCCATGGACGGAGTACCCGATATCAGCTTCAAGGGAATTGCCCCTGGTGAGACCTTCCGCTACCAGTTTGATGTTAAACAGAGCGGCACCTACTGGTACCACAGCCATTCCGGATTTCAGGAGCAGACTGGGCTTTACGGACCGCTGATCATCGAACCACTGGAACCAGAGCCGTTCAGCTACGACCGCGACTACGTGATCATGCTGTCTGACTGGTCCGATGAAGACCCGGCTGATATATATGCCACCCTCAAGAAGATGAGCGGCTATTACAATTTTGCCGAACGAACTATGGGTGATGTGAGCCGCGACATCCAAGAGAAAGGCGTGTCCCGTACCTGGTCCGAGCGGGCCATGTGGAACCGAATGCGGATGAGCGACCGGGATCTCTCAGATGTGACTGGTTATACCTATACTTTCCTGATGAACGGCCAAACGCCTGCCTCCGGCTGGACCGGCCTGTTCAAGCGTGGTGAAAAAGTTCGCCTTCGTATTATCAACGGTTCGGCCATGACCTTTTTCGATGTGCGTATCCCAGGTCTTGCTATGACTGTGGTCGCCGCCGACGGCCAGAATATCGAGCCGGTGACTGTCGATGAGTTCCGCATTGGCGTAGCCGAGACCTATGATGTAATCGTGGCCCCCAAGGATGACCGGGCCTACTGCGTTTTCGCCCAAGCCCTTGATCGAACCGGTTATGCCCGTGGCACGTTGACCCCTGATCCATCACTGTCCATGGAACCACCGCCGCTTGATCAGTACCCAATTCTTGGCCACCAGGACATGGGTATGGATATGGGGGCTATGAACATGGGGGAGATGTCGCATGGCGGCATGATGCCCGGCATGGATCACAGTATGCATGACATGGCAGGGATGGGCGCCGGGATGACGATGCTTGGCTCAGCGGGAGAAGGAAGCAATGCGAAAGTGGTGCATGCGGCCACCGAGTTCGGCCCCCATGTGGATGCCCGGGTAGCAAGTGCACAGTCTCGGCTGAATGATCCCGGCGTCGGGTTGCGGGATAATGGTCGCCGGTCACTCACCTACGCCGACCTGCGAAATATTTCTCCCACCCTGGACCCACGCGAGCCGTCACGAGAGATTCAATTGCATCTGACCGGCAATATGGCCCGCTACATGTGGTCGATCAACGGGATCAAATACAGTGAGGCCGAGCCGCTTCGTCTTACCTACGGCGAACGGCTGCGCATCACTTTGGTCAATGACACCATGATGAACCACCCCATGCATCTGCACGGTATGTGGAGCGAGCTTGAAACTGGCGATGGTCGGCACATCCCCCGCAAGCACACGGTGATTGTGCAGCCGGGCAGCAAGATCAGTTATTTGGTGACCGCCGATGCCAGAGGTGGATGGGCCTATCACTGCCATCTGCTCTATCACATGCTGGGCATGTTCCGTAAAGTTGTCGTCAGTTAAGAGAGGCCGACCATGATTATTCCTAAGATGCTGTTTGTATCGATACTTTTTGTTCCTGCCATCTCCTTGGCCGGCGGGATGAACGATGACCCCCTACTTTCTATGATGATGGTGAATCAACTTGAGGTACGCACGGTCTCCGGCCAAGACCCGCTGGTCTGGGATGCCGAAGGCTGGATCGGTCGTGATCTCGATAAGCTTTGGATCAAAACCGATGGTGAGTACAAAGACGGCCGTGTCGAAGAGGCGGAGGCTCAGGCCTTGTACAGCCGTGCCATCGCGCCCTTCTGGGACCTGCAGATGGGCTGGCGACGTGACCTCCGGCCTACTCCTGACCGAGACTGGCTGGCCGTGGGAGTCAAGGGCCTGGCACCGTACTTCTTTGATGTCGATGCGGCGATATTTGTCGGCGACAATGGTCGCACCTCGGCCCGTCTCCAGGCTGAATATGAAATCATGTTTACCCAGCGCTTGATTTTGGTTCCTGAAATAGAATTGAACCTTTACGGCAAGGATGACGAAGCCGTCGGCATCGGATCCGGACTGTCTTCTCTCGAAGCTGGTCTGCGGCTGCGCTACGAGATCCGCCGCGAATTTGCCCCCTACCTGGGCGTCAACTGGACCAGGCTGTACGGTAAAACCGCCGACTATGCCCGAGAAGAAGGAGCGTCCGTGGACGATGTCCAGTTTGTTCTAGGGGTCAGCGCCTGGTATTGAAGTGGTGGATACTTCTGCCCTTCCCGTTTCTCAGCAGCATTTGCAGCTGCCGCATACTATGTTAATTTTCGGGTAAACGGTCATCATTTCTCTTCGCCATTCGGTAGTCACTATGTAGTACATTTTACTAAAAAAAAGTTTGATTTGTCAGCATGTTATCGCTATGCTAAGCGCAGAGAAGGTTAAAAGGCATGAGGTTTTCACTGTTACGATGTTCACTTGTTAGGCCAGACGACGACAAGCGACCTGAATAATGACAGCTGTATTCGACGAACAGTTCAAGTGGGGCGAAAAGGGATGTCTGTTTTCATATCGAAAAAAGATCTCTTCGAAATAATTTTGCCGGCTATTTTGGCGATATTTCTTTTTGTCTCTACGGTGTTCGGGTATCTGCTTCCTACCTTCAGGAACGTTCTGATTAATCAACAAAAATACATGCTGCGCCAAATGGTTAATACCGCTTGGAACATGCTAGAGGTTGTTCAAAAAGAAGAACTGAGTGGCAAGATCACCCGAGAAAAAGCGCAAGAAATTGTCATAGAACATCTTCGAGGTATGCGCTATGGGGAAGATAACCTTGATTATTTTTGGATTAATGATCTGAATTCTCATATGATCATGCATCCATACCGGGAAGATCTTGAAAACAAGGAGTTGTTCGGGAATCTCGACACTAAGGTAAAAAGTCTATTCGCCGAATTTATTCGCCTCGTAAAAAAGGACGGAGAGGGTTTTGTCACGTACGACTGGCAGTGGAAAAATGACCCGTCTCGAATTGAGCCTAAGTTGTCATTTGTCAAGGCATTTCCCCCCTGGAATTGGGTCATTGGCACCGGGATCTATCTAAGGGATGTGAACGAGCAGATCGACAAACTCGTGCGCAGAATGATGGTGATTTCAGGGATGATCATTGTTCTGGTGTCATCACTCACGCTCTATATGACTATCAAGCTAATAAAAACTTCAGCGAAACGATTGGAGACGGAAGGCGAACTCAAAAAGTATCAAAATCATCTTGAACAACTTGTCCAAGATCGAACAGCAGAGTTGTCCAAAGAAATAAGTGAAAAAACGAAACTTGAAGAGGCGCTTAAACGCATTACGATTACTGATGAACTTACCGGACTCTACAATCGTAGGGGGTTTATGAAACTTGCCGAAAAACAAATTCAAATAGCTAATCGGCACAATAATGTTTTGTTCATGCTCTATATGGATCTCGATAACATGAAGTCTATTAATGACAATTTTGGTCATGAAATGGGAGATAAAGCGCTA
Organism: Desulfobulbaceae bacterium; assembly: GCA_013792005.1. Taxonomy (NCBI): domain Bacteria; kingdom Pseudomonadati; phylum Thermodesulfobacteriota; class Desulfobulbia; order Desulfobulbales; family Desulfobulbaceae; species Desulfobulbaceae bacterium. The sequence goes on along the minus strand of VMSU01000225.1, from coordinate 35,880 downwards.
ATAGAAACAGCACAAATATTGAAAAGCGTTTTAAGAGAATCAGATATTGTTAGTCGTTTGGGAGGAGACGAGTTTGTGGCCTTGACTCAGGGGTCGTCAAGTGAAGAAAAAGGTCAGACTATTACGAATAGACTGCACGAGCAGTTGCGCATTGCTAATTTTCAAGCAGAGAGACCCTATGAATTATTGATGAGCATTGGTTTTTCTATGTATAACCCTGAAGTCCCTTGTTCAATTGATGAGCTTCTAGCACAAGCGGACTCCATGATGTACGAGCAAAAGATGAAAGCAACAGATGCGTCGAGAGACCAGGAATAAAATATCCGATCCGGCAATTCAACTTACGATGAATGCTATTTTAATAGAAAGTAACTATCCAACTCCTAGCGAGAAAGTAACAATAGTTACGATAGGAGAATCATTTCAACACCAACACAAATGGAGGCAAAAGAGATGAAAAAGGCAAGTATGGCAGTGATGACAATGATTATGCTTACAGCGGGAACGGCCCTGGCTCAGATGGGCAGCAGCTCAGGCGGTGGTAGCATGGGAGGTGACATGAAAGGCAGCATGAGTGACACTATGGGCGGTAAAATGGGAAGCCAGTCACAACCTCAACATAAAGGCATGTCGGGCAGCCAAAAGTCTAATCAGATGATGGGTGGCCAGATGATGGACCAGAGCATGATGAAAGACATGTCAGGTATGATGAACCAGATGAATGATACAATCGGGAAGATGTGTCGTATCATGGAGAAACTGGGGGGCATGGACCATGCCAAGATGCAGAACATGTCAAAGATGATGGGGGAAATGTCCGCCAACATGAATGAAATGTCTGAGCAGATGGCAAAGGGGCAGATGGACCCAATGATGATTACGAAAATGCAGGGACGCATGGGTGCGGTCAACCAGATGATGGAAGGGATGGAATGAGTAGACCAATGACAGATCAATACGCCTAGCGAGATTCAGTTCAATTTTCGTTCGATTTGGTTCAGTCCTCTCCTCCCTGGAGGAGGACTGAACAGCAGCTGTGACACTGCGAAACAGTTATACCATGGAGAGCAGGGCATGAAACGATTTGTGTGTTGGTTGGCCTTTGGGCCCTTGGGAGTGAGCCTGGTCCTGCCAATCCTTCTGGCCACAGCCGAACCAATTCCTCCAGCACTAACAGAATTAGTTGCCGAATCCTTGGTCAACAATCCCGAACTCCATGCTGCCAAGAAGCGTTGGCAGATGTCCGAACGCCAGATCATCCCCGCCCGTTCTCTGGAGGATCCACGACTCTCCTTGACGTTCTCCAACTACCCGATTGACAGCTTGGCCTTTGACGAGACCCCGATGACCGGGAACGAACTGAACCTGGCCCAAACCTTTCCCTTCCCGGGCAAACTGGCGGCTAAGGGTGAGATGGCCGAGCAACAGGCCCTCTGGTTCCGTGGCGTTTATGAGGATGGGAAACTACAACTGGTCAAAAAGGTCAAGGATAGCTACTATCGCCTTTTTTTTCAGGACCAGGGGATTCGAATCATTAACCAGAACATCGCCATCCTGGATGATGTTATCCACCTGACAGAAACCAAATACCAAGTCGGCAAGGGCTTGCAGCAGGATGTGCTCAAGGCCCAGGTTGAGCGCTCCAAGCTGATGGACAAACTTTTCTCCTTAAAGCAAATGCGTGTCTCTATCCTTGCCGATCTCAACACCCTCCGCAACCAACCGACTGCAAAGCAGGTGACTCCGCCGGCAATAGAGGAAATGACTCCAGTCGAGGTCGAGCTTAACGAGTTGCAGCAAGGCTCAGAGAAGCATCGACCTCTTTACGCCTCCTATCGATCGCTAATCGAACGCTACAAGGCTCAGAAATACTTCGCCCAACTCGAGTACTACCCCAACATTACCGTTTCAGCCGGTTACCGGTTCCGCGCTACTGTTCCGGGCGACCCAGTCCAAGGTGCCGATTTCGTCAGTGCCGGGGTTGGCATCAATCTGCCTTTCAACCGTAAAAAACGGCACGAAGCAGTAGCTGAGGCCGACTCAGGGATCGATATGGCCTCCGATCAGTATAACGATTTCCGCAACAAGGTGCTATTCAACCTCCACGACACCTACGCGCAGATGGAAAAAAATCGCAATCAGGTTTCCCTGTATAAGACAGGAATTCTTCCTCAGGCCGACCAAACTTTCCAGGCCAGTCTTGCTGCCTATCAGGTAAATAAGGTCGATTTTTTAAACCTGCTCGACTCACTGCTTTCCCTCTATCGTTATCAAATTGATTACTACCAGGTGCTGGCTGACTACCAACGGAATGTCGCCGGACTTGAAGCTGAATCCGGCATGGATCTAAGCCGAACCCCGGCTGCAGAAACCGGGATGGAATCTCAGCCCAACAATACTTTTACCTCTTCTCATGAAGAAAGGAGACAGCAATGACTCTGACTAAAAAAATCCTGTTGAGTGGCGCGCTTGTCTTGGCCCTCGTCCTGTCCGGCAGAACCTATGATACCTGGCACTGTTCGAGTGATAAATCTCTCTCTCTTTCTTTTGGGACACAGGTCGTTTTCGCCGAAGTTGAAAAGCTAAAATACACCTGTCCTATGCACCCGGCTATCATCCAGGACGAGCCAGGAGATTGTCCGATCTGTGGTATGAAGCTGATACCAGTTAAGCCCGATAGCACCGGCGTTGATGAGTCGCAAGCGGCCAAACATCTTAACACTTGTCCTATGCACCCGGCCGTCATCCAAAACGAGCCGGGCAATTGCCCGATCTGCGGGATGAAGCTGACACCAGTTAAACCAGATGCCACCGGGGTTGATGAGTCGCAAGGGGCCAAGCCACCCAACAAAACTTCAGATTCTCCACATGAAGACAGGAAATAACTATGACCCGAACTAAACAGTTGCTTTTGAGTGGCACGCTTGTCCTGGCCCTCGTCCTGTCTGGCGGAACCTCTTACACCTGGCACTGCGTAAGCCACACCCATATCTTTCCCTACACTGGCCCCCAGTCTGCCCATGCGGAAGAGAAGCAACAGTGGACCTGCGGCATGCACCCGTTCATCATTAAAGACGAGCCGGGGGATTGTCCGATCTGCGGCATGAAGTTGGTACCAGTCAAGCCCGGGACCACCGGCGGTGCGAAGACAGAATCAGCAAAGCCCCAAGGGGAGCGTAAGATCAAGTATTGGGCTGCGCCCATGGACCCCACCTATATTCGCAACGAGCCCGGAAAATCGCCGATGGGGATGGACTTGGTCCCGGTCTACGAGGATCAGGCCGCCACCGGTTCGATCATCTCTATTGACCCGGTGACGATTCAGAACATGGGCATCAGCACGGCCAAGGTGGAACAAAAGGCCCTGCACAGAGATCTGCGAACGGTGGGATTGGTAGCCTACGACGAGAGTCGGCAGTATTCGATCAACAGCAAAGTCAGCGGCTGGATCGAGCGCCTCACTGTCAATGAAACCGGCCAGTTCGTCAAAAAAGGCACGCCTCTGCTCTCCATCTACAGCCCGGATCTGGTGAGCGCTCAGGAAGAATACTTGCTGGCGTTGAACAACAACCAGGCGCTTGCCAAAAGTGATTTCCCCCAGATTGCCGAAGGAGCCCAGCGGCTCCTTGAAGCCTCCCGCAGCCGTCTGAAATATTGGGATATCTCTGAGCAGCAGATCTCCGAATTGACGAAAACAGGGAAGGTCCGCAAGACCATGACCCTCTATTCTTCATACAGCGGCATCGTCACCATGAAGATGGTGAACGAAGGGATGTTTATCAACGCTGGCATGGAGCTTTTTAAACTCTCCGATATTTCTAAGATCTGGATCAATGCCGATATCTACGAATACGAGCTCCCCTGGGTGAAAGAGGGGCAGGAGGCCGTGGTCGAGTTTCCCTATGGCGACATGAAGACGTTGACTGGCAAGGTGAGCTACATCTACCCCTACGTCGAGCCCAAAACAAGGACGGTAAAGGTCCGGCTTGAATTTGACAACCCCGGCTACCATTTAAAACCAGATTTATACGTCAATGTTCGGCTGAACACCCAGCCGATCGAGGATGCCCTGGTCATCCCGCGCAACGCCGTCCTCTACTCGGGTGAGAAGCGCACCGTATTTGTTACCCTCGGCGGCGGCAAGTTCGAGCCACGCCTGATCAAGATCGGAGTTGAGGGGGACCAGGGGATGGTCCAGGTCACACAAGGGCTATTCGCCGGGGAGGAGATCGTGACCTCGGCCCAATTCATGCTCGATTCCGAAAGCCAACTGCGCGAAGCCATCCAGAAGATGTTGGAACCAAAGAAACCATCCGAATCGGCAAAACCGGAACCGATGAAAGATCCACCTCAAGAAGGCGCGACAGGGAAAAAGAACGAAGATCTGGACGACCTGTTCAAGTAAACTCGCGCTGTAACTCTTCGCAAAAGCGGCGCGGAGGCGCAGAAAAAATCCCTCTTCAATTCATCGATATGGTTTCGCTGTGCTCGGCACAATCAATGGAATTCGGCCCTCGAATCTTCAACCCCTGACTAGGGAATTCTCATGCTTGAAAAAATCATTGCCGCTTCCATCCGCAACAAATTCATGGTGGTCCTCATCACAGTGTTCGTCATCATCGGCGGCATCTACGCACTAAAGAATACCCCGCTTGATGCCATTCCCGACCTCTCCGATGTTCAGGTCATCATCTTCACGGAGTTTCCGGGACAGGCCCCCCAGGTGGTTGAAGATCAAGTCACCTACCCACTGACCAGCCAGATGCTGGCTGTGCCCTTTGCCAAAGTAGTCCGCGGCTACTCTTTTTTTGGCTACAGTTTCGTCTATATCATCTTCGAAGACGGCACCGATATGTACTGGGCCCGCTCCCGAGTCCTCGAATACCTCAACTACGCCTCGAAAAGGCTGCCGGCCGGAGTGACGCCATCTCTGGGGCCTGATGCCACCGGGGTTGGCTGGGTCTATGAATATGTATTGGAGAGCAAAAATCACACCTTACAAGAGTTGCGCTCCTTGCAGGACTGGTATCTTCGTTACGCCTTGACCTCCGTTAACGGTGTCGCCGAAGTAGCCAGCATCGGCGGCTACGTCAAGCAGTACCAAGTCGCTATCGACCCCAATAAGCTATTGGCCTACAACATCCCCATTTTCAAAATAAAACAGGCTATCCAGCGCAGCAATAACGATGTCGGTGGTCGTCTGGTCGAGCAGGCCGAGACAGAGTTCATGGTTCGGGGTATGGGCTACATTAAATCGGTGGAGGATTTGGAAAAGGTCGTCCTCGGCACCGACGCCAAGGGGACGCCAATCCTGATTCGTGATATTGCGGAGGTGCGAATCGGCCCAGAACTACGCCGGGGCCTTACGGATCTCGACGGGCAAGGGGAAGCGGTCGGCGGGATCGTCGTCATGCGCTTTGGGGAGAACGCCTTAAAAACCATCGAAAACGTCAAGAAAAAGTTGGAGGAACTCCAAGCAGGACTCCCTGAAGGAGTGACCATCAAAGCTGTTTATGACCGTTCCGGGCTTATCGAACGGGCGGTGGACAACTTGAAAGAAAAACTTATCGAAGAGAGCATTGTCGTCGCTATCGTGACCGCCCTTTTCCTCTTTCATATACCCAGCGCTTTGGTGGCGATCTTTACCCTGCCGGTGGCAATCCTTATCGCGTTCATCATCATGGGCTGGCAGGGAGTCAACGCCAACATCATGAGCCTGGGCGGTATTGCCATCGCCATCGGCGCGATGATTGATGCCGCCATCATCATGATTGAGAATGCCCATAAGCACCTAGAACGCTACAGTGGCAAAAAGCCGCACTGGGACATCATCATGGGGGCGGCCCAAGAAGTCGGGCCAGCCCTGTTCTACAGTTTGCTGGTGATCACCGTCTCCTTTTTTCCCGTTTTCACCTTAGGTGAACAGTCGGGTAGGCTTTTCAAGCCGCTGGCCTTTACCAAGACCTATGCCATGGGTGCGGCGGCACTCCTCTCTATCACCATCGTTCCGGTCCTCATGGGCTGGTTCATCCGTGGCAAGATTCCGAGAGAAGATGCCAATCCACTCAACCGTCTTATGATCCGCATCTACCACCCGATTGTCGATGTCGTCCTCAAGTGGCGTGTGGTCGTTCTGGTTATCTCCGTGTTGCTGATAACCTCCATTTTCTACCCAATATCGAAGATGGGCTCAGAATTCATGCCCCCGCTGTATGAAGGGGATCTACTCTATATGCCGACAACCTTGCCGGGGGTCTCTATTTCCCAGGCAAAGACTCTTCTGCAGCAGACCGATCGGATCATTTCGCAGTTCCCCGAAGTTCATCATGTCTTTGGCAAGGTTGGCCGAGCTGAAACCGCAACGGATCCTGCCCCTCTGTCAATGCTTGAAACGACCATCATGCTCAAGCCGGAGGAAGAGTGGCGTAAGGTTCCGGCACATCGCTTTTATTCCGGCTGGCCCGGCTGGAGTGATTGGGCCAAAAAGCCCCTGCGCCGCATCTTGCCCGAAGAAAAGTATATTTCCGTTGACCAGCTTATCGATGAACTTAACTCTGCTATCCAGTTTCCCGGTTTGACCAATGCCTGGACCATGCCGATCAAGACCCGCATCGACATGCTCTCCACCGGCATTAAGACCCCTGTTGGCATCAAGGTGATGGGGAACGACCTGACCATCTTGAGCCAGATCGGCGAAGAGATTGAGGCAGTGATTCGCACCATCCCAGGAACCTTGAGCGCTTATTCCGAACGGGTGGTCGGTGGCAATTACCTCGATTACGTCATAAACCGGGAAGAGGCTGCACGTTATGGGCTCAATGTGGGCGATGTCCAAGACGTTATCCAGACAGCCATTGGCGGCATGAACGTAGCCCAAACTGTCGAGGGATTGGAGCGCTACCCGATTAACGTCCGCTATTTACGAGATTTCCGTAACGACCTGGAGTCCTTACGCCGGGTACTCATCCCGACTCCGACCGGGGCTCATATCCCCATCACCCAAGTAGCCGAGATCAAAATTCGCAAAGGCCCGCCCGGCATCAAGAGCGAGAATGCCCGGCGCACCGCCTGGATCTACGTCGACATCAAAGGAATCGACGTAGGCACTTACGTGAAGAACGCCCAGAAGATCATCAAAGAAAAGATTCAATTGCCCACGGGCTACAACATCGTCTGGAGCGGGCAATTCGAGTACATGGAAGCAGCTAAAGCCAAGCTTATGGTGGTCATCCCACTGACCCTGCTGGTTATCTTCGTGATTATCTACATGAACACCAAATCCCTGGTGAAGACCTTCATCGTCTTGCTGGCAGTCCCCTTCTCCCTGGTCGGGGCCTTCTGGTTGATCTATCTGTTGGATTATAACATCTCCGTAGCCGTGATTGTAGGCCTTATCGCCCTAGCCGGTCTTGATGCCGAGACCGGTGTCGTCATGCTCCTGTATCTGGATCTGGCCTTTGAACAGTGGAAGAAAAACCAACGGATGAATACCCGTGGCGACTTAGTGCAAGCCATTCATCACGGGGCAGTTAAACGCATCCGGCCCAAGATGATGACCATCTCCGTCATCATTGCCGGTCTGTTGCCAATCATGTGGAGCCATGGCGCCGGGGCGGATGTCATGAAACGTATCGCCGCCCCCATGGTCGGCGGAGTTGTGACCTCGGGGGTCATGGAGCTCTTAGTCTACCCGGTTATCTATTTCATCTGGAGGCAGATCGGCTTGAACAAGAGCCATGAACCCACATCCCAAGGAGAGATCGATGAAGCGGAGCACTACGCGGATACTTCAAGCGTCTAGCTGAGATCGCTTACGAACACGGCTGAAGCACCTTGGCGCAAGTGAAATTAACGTCTGGAACTCACACCTCTTACTCAAAGCAAGGAGAAGATCATGTCCTCAAAAAGAAGAACCCTCTACCTGGTATTAATCGTATTTGCTGTTCTCTTCGTCCCGCTGTTAGCCATCGCTCATGACACGGAGTGGCCAGGTGACAAGCTTAAAACTCTGGCTCCTGCCGCCGAATCTTTCGAGCAACGCAACCTTTACGTCTCGGATCTCCAGCGTCAGCACTTAGAGACGGCTCTGGGCACAACCCTACCGGAGGAAGATCTGAAACCATCCATCTACTTTTCAATCATCAAGAAAACACCAGACGGACCATCGCAACGTACCGAGGTCATCCTATTCATCGATGCCATGGGCCAACAAGGCAAAATCGAAACCGGGGTCGTTATCACCAGCAAAGGCCGGTTGGCCCGAATCCACCTCTTTGAAAACCAGGAATCGCCACTTTTAACCAGCAATGACTTCTTGGCACAATTCAACGGCAAAGGCTCGGCCGACCCATTTGTGGTAGGTCAGGACATCAAGGCCCCGGCCGGGCAGGAAGAAAGTGCCCAAGCAATCGCTGCCGGGGCCCGAAGAGGCCTGCTGCTGGTGGAAGAACTTTTTAAAAAACGATAGAGGAGAAAGATCATGTTGCATAAGACCTTGTCATTTTTCATACTCCTGATCATGGGCTTGACCCAGGTTGCCTTTGCCGGAGGCGACCAACCAGAGCCTTCCCAAGGGCAAAGCTTTCGGATCGGTGCCAACCACCTACAAATCAGTGTCCAACCAGAACATTTTAGTTCCGGGGTTACTCCGGAAATTATCGTAACGGTCACCAACCATCAAACCGGTGCCGCTGTGCTTAACGCCGACATTCTGGTTCAATTTGCCCTTGTCGCCTCGCATGATATGGCAAATATGGCGCCGGCGCCAACCACAACTTCCATCCCTCACAACATGGCTGACATGTCAAACCAGGTCGTCGCAACTCCGCCAACTGAGGAAGAAGGAGGGCTTGATTTCGGAGAGCCGCCCCCGGTTGATGAGTCAATCGATCTTAGCGGCTTCAAACCCCTGGCTTCCCGCCAACAGGCCGGAAGTTTCAGTATATCGTATCCGATTTCCAAACCTGGTGGCTATACCCTGACCTTGGCTGTCCGGGCTCTGAGCGGCACCACCTATCCAGCCCCAATATTGACGGACACCACCATTGATTACCAGCCCCCATCGCTGGCGTATTTTTACCGGACCCTGTTCAGCATGGGGCTGGTTCTACTCACTCTGATCGTCGCGATTCTTATCCTGGCGATGCGTGAAGGAACAACCGAAATTGGCGCTAGAACCAATCTCCTGGATATCCCCTGGATCAAAAAATTCGTGCGATCATCCTGGTATCAGCCTCTTTTTCAAATCCCGACGTTAATCGTCTTTGCAATTATCATCTATATTGGTTTGGTCGATGTCCAGAAAGGCGATCAAAATATCGCAACCCTGCTGACCTGGACGATATGGTGGGCTGGCATCATCTTCACCTTTGTCCTGGTCGGCAGGGTCTGGTGCATGATGTGCCCATTCGGAGCTGCCCAGGACTGGCTGGGCAGGAGATTTAGCTTAGGGCGGAGTTTTCCACGACCATTGAGGAATATCTGGCTATCGACCATACTCTTTTTGGCCCTCACCTGGTGGGACTCATACAGCGGCATCGTCAACAACCCGGCCATGACCGCCTGGCTGATGATTATCTTTCTGGTGACCAGCATTGTCACTGCCTTGGTCTATAAAGACAGGTCTTTCTGCCGCTATATCTGCCCGCTTGGCGGCTTGATCGGACTTTATTCCATGGTCAGCCCAGTGGAACTGAGAAGCCGCGCCCTCGAGGTCTGTCGAAAAGATACCGAGAAGGGCTGTATCCATGGCACCGATCACAGTCATGGTTGTCCCATGTTTGAAACACCGATGACTTTGGCCCGCAACAACTATTGCAATTTCTGCGGCGAATGCGTCAAGGGGTGCGGCCATAACAACATCGTCCTGCGTTTCCGTGCTTTTGGCAGTGACCTTTGGGGATCGACTAGGGGCCATATGGACGAGGCGTACCTGGCCATGGTCCTGGTGGGGCTCACCATCTTGGTAACAGCAGAGATGATCGCTCCTTGGCAGTTGTGGATTGACGCAATAATCAAGGCTCTGCCCCTAGCTGATTTTGGGGTAGTCAGTCATGCGGGCCAGGAAAAATTCGTCTTCACCCTGCTCTTTGGAATTGGCGCCCTGATGGTTCCAGCCTTGCTGCTTTTTTTGATCAGCGCACTCGTCAAAAAAATCGTGGGCACTGACCATAATCTGACGATAAAGGAGATCTTTATCCGCTTTGCCTATATGCTCATTCCAGTGGGTCTCTCCATGCATCTTGCTCATAATGTCACCCACTTACTCCGCGAAGGGGTCGAGGTCGTCCCGGCCCTGCAGGGGACCGTTCAACGCCTCTCAGGTTCTCCGTCAAACAATGAGCTCTGGCAGGTAGCACCTTTGATGGGCCTGGAGTCTCTTTTTTGGTTACAGATGGTCACCATTATCCTCCTCAATGGCCTTTCCCTTTATGCCGGTTACAGAATCGCCAAAACTCACTTCGGCGACAAAGCCTGGCGGGCCTTTGTGCCCATGGCATTACTGGCGGTTGGTTTCATGTTGATCAACGTCTTTATCCTTGGTCAACCTATGGCTTTACGCCATAATCATTAACAGGAGAACCCATGAAGAATCTATTTTTGTTTTGTGTCACCATTGTTACTCTGTTATTTTCTGTCGGTGTATCCTCGGCGTTAGATCTTGATTTCGGCCAGACTGTCATCCAGGTTCCTGACACGCACGACTCAACACCATATCTCTGGCAAGTCAGAAAAAACCCCTCAAATTATCAGGCCAAGATTACCAGCGTCCCGGACAAAAATGCTTATCTGCTTAAATTCAGCCCGCAACCCGCTCAAGGCGCGGGGGGGGTGGACCTTTTCCTCACGGACAAGCACTTAAAGAGCTTCATTCATCCGACTCTGCAACAACAAGACGATGGCGGCTATCTGTTCAGCGCCCCCTTGCAGGATAGAGAAACATACCAGGCCGAGATCATCTTCAAAGACGGGTCGGGGTGGGTAAATCTAAGCCAGAAGTTCACCGCAACGGTTTCTGGAGCGTTGAACGATAAAGAGGATGGCGGGCAAGCTGGGTACGAGGTGCAAATTAAGCAGTTCCCTGACAAAGCCTATGCCACGCATACTGTCACCTTTGTCTTTGAGGTGCGCAAAGACGGTAAAATTGTGGAAGACCTGGAACCAGTCAACGGCGCCAAGATCCGGGTTGCTGCCTGGCGACAGGGGTCATGGTTTAGTTCGGCCGGCGATTTTATTTATGCAGATTCACAAGGCAACGAAAGCAACTCTGAGGCGGCGGTAAGTTTGGTATTTGGCGAATCAGGCAAACACCGTGTTTTTGCCGAATACCGTCACCAGGGCGTTACCAGATGGATAAGTAAGGAGATTGATTATGTGTTGCTGGAACCCACCCAATAACCAACGTGCCACCCAATAAATAGGGCGAGAAGATGGGGTTGCTCGCTATTCAACAGGTTGATTGCCTGTCGTAGATGTTGGGAGGTGTTCAATTCCAAACGCCTCTTCAAAATGGGGTTTATCTTCAAAGTAATCCAATGCCAAAGCAACTTTTGATCCTTTACCTCTGTCTGTACTTGTCTATGATCGGCTACGGCCTTTCGTTGCCAGTGCTCCCTTACTTTCTACAGGAACTTATTAAATATCGTGGCTTTACACCTTCTGAAATATCTCTGCATGTTGGTTCGGTTACCGCAATATTTGCTCTCATGCAGATGATATTTGCTCCATTATGGGGAAGAGTGTCAGATAGCACCGGAAGACGCAAGCCGATACTATTACTTGGATTGACGGGTTACGCGATCTCAATGGCCTTGGCCGGCATCAGTGAAAATATTGGTATGTTGTATGGCGCCCGCATGCTTAATGGCGTTTTTTCAGCAGCTGTGCTGCCAATGGCCAGTGCCTATATTGTCGATATTTCACCGGAAAAATTCCGTGCCAGAGGGCTGGCTTGGCATGGGACAGCAGTGGGCCTCGGGGTTGTGTCCGGTCCGGCCTTGGGGGCGCTTCTCAGTGCAATGGTCAGAAGGCATCCATTCCACCTTGGCGGCAGATTTCAATGACTTTTCCGCCCCCTTCCTCCTCGCTTCGATACTGGCCGTATTTCCCGTGATCATTGCTGGCATCTGGTTACCGGAGTCCTCTTCCGGCAAAAAAGAGTCTTCCGTTGTCAACGCAGGGATGAAAACAGCAATAGGAAATGAAACATACATAAAAAATTCTATAGTGGCCTATTTGCTTTTATCGTTCGTCAGTCAATTTGCCTTATCTTTGTTCGAAGCGACCTTTGTTCTTCATGCCCAGACCCTTATGAATTTTCATGCGGCGCAATTAGGCTCCGTGTTTATGGTGTGCGGCTTTGTGATGGCCGTTGCCCAGGGAACGACCGTTGCCGGATTTATTGAAAGATTCGGTGCTAACAAAATATTGCCGTTCGGCTTTCTCTTTATGGGGGTGCCATGGCTACGCTAATGGTCGTTCGCTCAATGAACGCAATTCTATTTTACGTCGCTATTCTTGCCTTGGGGATGGCCATCGTTATACCAAGCATAACGATTTTAATAACTCATCTCTCCAAAGACCGCCTCGGAAAAGCCCTTGGGCTGCTTACGGGGGCTAACAGTGCCGGCCAAACGCTTGGACCTTTGATTGGAAGTATGCTGTTCGTTTATAATATCCACCTGCCGTATCTGTTGGCAGCTGGGGTCTTAATTTGCGTCGCTTCGCACGGTTTTTTGGAAAATTGCCACCCACGAAAATAAAGCTTCATTTTCTAGTACCGAGCCGTTCGGCCTGCTCATGTGAAACTAGCACACTTCGCGGGCCTCTTTCGCGCATCTGAGGCGCTGCAGAACAGTTACAGAACTGGGTTACGGCTCCTTTCTCGGTGGGAGCTGGATAGTTACTTTACATCTTCACCTTGCAGTATTGTCCAATGTTTATCGTATATTTGAGGAAACAGTACAGCTATACCATCTAACTCACTTTTCAGCGGGAGGTAACATCATGACGAGCAACAATTCTTGGGCGGATTTTCTAAAAGCTCTTTCAGGTCCTCGGCTCGCTTTTCTGGCATTTATTGCGGCTGGAGGATACTTCCTCTGGACGGAACATCAGGCTCACCTACTGGGCGCCTTACCGTACTTGATTTTACTTCTTTGCCCTTTGATGCATCTTTTCATGCATCGTGGCCATGGTGATCACCAAAAAGATAATGAAACTCATAATCATGACAATCACTGAAAAAGGAGGATAAAATTATGAACGAGACAGTCCCTGCATACGGGTTATGGCCCTTGGTCATAATAAATTCAGCCATCTTCATTCTCTTTGCCTACAGTTTCATAAAACCGAAAACAAAACTCGACTGGCGTTCGCTGGGAGCTTTTTCCGCCTTTATCGTCGCCCTCTTTGCCGAGATGTACGGTTTTCCGTTAACCATCTATTTCCTGTCCGGCTGGTTGCAGGCCAATTTCCCGCAATCCGACATTCTAGCCCATGGTAGCGGGCACCTTTGGTATACCATATTCGGCTTCAAGGGAGACCCACACACCAACCCCATTCATCTGTTGAGCAATGTTCTCATCTTCGCGGGATTTTATCTTACCTACCGGGCCTGGATAGTGCTACACGCAGCACAACAAGCAGGAGAACTTGCCATCACCGGGCCATATAGCTTAGTTCGTCATCCGCAATATGACGGATTTATTCTGGTCATGGTTGGTTTTCTTGTTATGTGGCCAACTCTTCTGACCCTGGCAATGTTCCCAGTATTGGTGATTGTCTACGTTCGTCTTGCAAAGCAGGAAGAAAAACTGGTCCGGCAGGAATTTGGCAGCGTGTATGACGATTACGCCAAAAAAGTGCCGTCCTTTCTTCCGAGTTGGAAAAAATGAGGACACAATAAGAGAGAGCGTGTGACACGAACAAAAAGAGGCAGTTAATATGGTCAACCAATGATCTCGTTAATGAAAAAACAAAACATCAAAAAGATTTCGGTAATCACTCTGTTGGTGATTGGTATCACTACTCTTCATTATCAGACTGATCATCTGAAAATTTTAAATCACATTTTTTTCCGGGAACTCTACTTTTTGCCGATAATCCTTGCTGGGTTTTGGTTCGGTATTTACGGAGGTATAGGCGCATCCCTTTTCGTCACTTTTCTGTACCTGCCCTTTGTCCTCTCTCTACCGGAAGTAATTACCGGGCATAACTTTGGAAATCTCGTTGAAATTGTCCTTTTCAATATATTCGGCCTAGTCTTTGGCCTTCTTAGGGATCGGCAAACAAGACAACAGCAAAGACTACTGGAAGCGGAAAGTCTTGCTGCCATGGGAAGAGCTGTCTCCTGCATCGCCCATGACATGAAGACACCGTTGCTGGCTATTGGGGGTTTTGTGCAGCAGGTCCGGTGTAAAGTGGCCGATGATAAACTTGCCAAGAAACTGGACATTGCCTTTGGACAGGTTCAACGGCTTGAAATGTTGATCGGAGACATGCTGGCCTTTGCTAAGCCGTTACACTTACAGCGTCAACAAGGCATGATTAATTCTCTCATCGAAGAAGTCGTGATGGTTTCCGGGGAAAAGGCATCACGACATGCAGTTACAATAATGACTAAACTGCAGCAGGACCTGCCGGTCATCAAATATGATCAACACCGGCTGCAGCAGGCATTGCAAAATCTTCTAAATAACGCACTGGAGGCCAGTCCTAACGGAAGTGAGGTGATCATCCGTAGTAAACGCCAAGGCGATGGTATCAGCATAGAGATTGCTGACATGGGTGAAGGAATACCAACAAAACAGCAAAGCGATATATTCACTCCTTTCGTGACGACGAAAAAGGAAGGTACTGGCTTGGGCCTTTCAATCGTTAAAAAAGTCATTGAAGCCCATAATGGTTCAATTGATGTGACCGAAAACAGTGAAAAAGGGGTTACCTTTCGGATTACTATCCCATTGACGTATGGGTAAGAAGTAAGTGAAAAGGAAAAAAGCAAAACTATCAACAAATGCCCAAAAATGGCTGAGAGTATTCCATCTCTATCTCGCCTGTATCTGGGGTGGTGGGGCATCCAGCTTATTTGCTATCCATTGCCTGTATACACCGGAGTCCGGGCTTGAACTGTATGCCCGCAACGTAGCTCTTTTGTACGTTGACAATTACATTCTCATGCCTTCTGCCATAGGCTGTCTCTTGAGCGGACTTTTTTACTGTCATCTGAGCAACTGG
This sequence comes from Desulfobulbaceae bacterium, assembly GCA_013792005.1. NCBI lineage: Bacteria > Pseudomonadati > Thermodesulfobacteriota > Desulfobulbia > Desulfobulbales > Desulfobulbaceae > Desulfobulbaceae bacterium. The sequence goes on along the minus strand of VMSU01000225.1, from coordinate 20,643 downwards.
GGCTATATGAAACACTATTGGATTCTCGGAAAATTGTTCGCCAATATCGTCTTTCTCCTTGTCGGTTTTTTCTGGTTTATCCCCTGGTTTGACCGCATGGTAAAGTATTCCTTGACGATGGACCGGTATGTAGCAATCGATCCCGGTTATGCCGCAGCCATGCAAATCCATATGGCAATGGCAGCGACTCAAGCACTGCTAGTTTTTGTGCTCGTAGTCATCTCAGTTTTTAAGCCCTGGGGCAGAACCGGAGCATAAAGGCTGAATCTGGCGTCCTGAAATATTTCATTCGCTCCAGATAGCGCAGAAGTTGGCGAAAACAATAATGACAAAATAGAGGTTAATGTATGGAAGAAAGAGTATTGCGAAGAAATCATCGATATTTAGGTATCACTCTGGTTTTTTTTCTGTTCATCCAGGGTGGAAGCGGCCTGCTGATATCTGTCAATGAGCTATTCAACCCGCCATCTACAATAGATTCACAGGAAATGCAGGATCATTCCCATGGAAATCCACCAGACCGTCCTGATGTGTCGACAGAAAACAAACTCAGTAAGCAGGAACATGGCCGTCATGGCTTTCTTGGCCGCTTTCATCATAGTAAAGCTGCGGCATGGAGTCTTTACCGTATTATAATCGGGTCTGGTCTCATGGCGATGCTTTTCTCCGGCACCACTATTTTTATTAAAACACAGTCCCGCTCAAGAAAGATCATACCGAAATGATACAATAAATACAGGAGGCAAGTTGGCCACAGCGATGATCATCAATGGCGCTAACCTCAGCACCACCTTTCTTCCTGCGATCCCGGGAGGGGGGATCTTCCGCTTTTATGTAAACAACAAGATAAATGTCGCATCCTCCTCTCACTGATACGGCATCCTAGTGCCGCCCAGCATGGATTGGACTCCTTATCTCAGCTTCCATTCAACAGAGAGGCACTTACAGATATCGCTCACAGAGGTCATTTATGAAAATAAATCTAATTAACCAACCCGCTGTTCCGTTTGAACTTCAAGATGCTACAGGCCAACTGCACCAGCTTTCAGATTACACAGGTTTCTGGCTACTTATGGTCTTTCACCGCCATCTTGGTTGACTGCCCTGCCGGGGGCATCTCTCGCAGTTGCGGGATCGAAAAAATGAGCTTTCGACAAAAAATATCAAGGTGGTCGTAGTAACTTTTGAGGCCAGTTCTCTGGCTCGGCGATATATGGAGGAAACTCGCCTCGATTGGCCGCTGATTGTTGACACGAATCGGGATATTTACCGGGCCTACGGCATGCTTGACGCAAGCTTTTGGGATATTTGGGGGCCAAGTACCTGGTTGGCCTATTTAAAAGAAATTTTACGCGGGCAACTGCCTAAAAGACCGTCGAACGATATCCGGCAACGGGGCGGTGATGTGTTGATTGATCCGAAAGGCTTTGTGCGGCTTCACCATATCGGCACCGGGCCAGCTGACAGGCCTAAGGTTGATGCTATTCTCCAGGCCATTTGTTGATTTCTTTTAGTCAAACTTTACAAGGCACTTTTGTGCCTTGATTTCAAGGAAACCCTTTTGATAGGGCGAAGATATTGACAAATGGATAAAAATTGTCTGTTTAAATCATACATGTGTGATTGTTGAAGCCTTGTCTTGAGTTTCATCAGCAATGGCGAAGAAGATGTCTTATTTTTTTAGACAGGCCATCAACAGGAATTCAAGATTTTCCTGAACTGACGATGTCTTTTATGATACGCCGAATCCCAGCAGCGTCAATTCCAGAAGATTAGCAAAATGACATCTTCAGCGGGCAGGTTCCTTAACCGGGTTTTACGTTCCATTGCTCCCTAAACCCCATACATGCCAATCGGATCAATAAAAAAATAGGTGTCCAGCTTTACCCATCGGAATCCGGATTAACCAAAGCACGATTAGGTGCAAAGGGTAATAGGCATAAAAGACCCATTTAAGCCGAGGCACACGAAAATCAACAGTGATGGACGTAAGTGCAATCGGCACGGCTGCTAATGCCCACATGTTTTGGTTGATGAACCACAATGATGATAAAGCTGTTAGAGCAAGAGCCAGAGGTATCCAGCCAGGGCGCTTACAATACCACCAAGTTGTCACACCTAAAGCCAGGGCTGGCCACCAAAATTCAACAGATGAACCACTGATCAAAAATATGACGGCTGCAGTCACGTAGCCGCCTGTTGTGTGTTGCTCTACCAAAAATAAAACAACTGTCAAAGAGAGTAGTGTGAAAATGATGTTTAGGGGCCACCAGCCATCTTTGACCCCGCCCAAAACAATAAATATCGGCGTCGCTAGGACACCAAACAATATAAGGCGTTTTATTGTGCGTGGATAGGCTCCACGATCCAAAGCACCAGGTCGAGCTAAATTATATGCCAAAACAAAAATAAAGAGCGGCATGACGATCCGGCCAGTATCAAAGAGCAAAGCCTTGGTGCCATTGAACAGGTATTTATCTACATGATCCCCTGTCATGAGCAGCAAGGCAAGCCATTTCAAGGCTTCTAGGGTGCCATCAGGGATGATCAAGCGCGGCCAGGTTGGTTTGCTGTTCGACATTTGGTTTTTTTACTGGAGCTTTGGATTTTGTCGCGTCGTAGGTTGGCATCCGGGCAGTCAACCAATCAGCCCATTTGATGGCCTTAAGGATCAGATCAGCGCGGTACACCGTGTTGTAGCGGTATGTTCGGGAGTGATAATTTGCTACTCGTGTCCAGATGTCGCCCTGGTCGTTTTTGATGTGTTTGCGAAGCCGCCAGGCTGCCAGGTCAAACGAGTAGCAACCTGCGGCCGCTACATCGTTCGGTGTGATTCCGTATTGTTCCAAATCTTTTAGATATGCTGTGTTAAACTGCATCGAGCCAACATCATAAGTACCGTTGGCATTTCGCACCCATTGGCCCGGTGTGCCTGCTTCCTTTTCCGCTATTGCCAGTATGATATTCGCCGGAACCTCATACTTTGCAGATGCGGAAATAGAGCACTCAACACGCTCTTGGAGCTGGGGCGGAAGATCAACAAAGAACATAAATTTTAATGATTCAAGAATTGGAAGGGATTCGTCGGTGCTGCTTCTGCATCTTCCTCCGCAATGCGGGCGTTATATGTAGCTAGGGCTACTTCATATTCTTTAGCTGTAACCCAATGCCCACCCCGTTCTGGTGTACCAATATATGATGGTGTCAGGTCTCCAAGATTTACATATTCATGGCCGATATAGGCGGCACAGTAAGGAGTCAATTGGTTACTAATTGGGCCTAATCCCAAAATATTCATTCTTGAGCGATTGAGCGATGCGACATCACATCGACCGGCACCATTTGCAAGTGCATTGACAAATCCTGGGATTTGGTTACTTGTTGGACAAAGATTTAAGAAATTTATGCGACCTTGTATCGTATCACTCCAGTATTTATAAGAAATGCCAAAATACCTATTCAGTGATGGAACGCATTCGGTCGGGTGTGTGCCAGACGCAAGACAAAGCAAAGCTTCGCACGCGAGACGAGTGTCACCCGTTAGCACGTCTTCGGCATTAACCGGAATGGACACGGTGACCGTTGATACCGCTAAAAAGCCAGTTGTGAGAATGATTTTTAGCTTTTTCATAAGTTATCCTTTTTACGGTTAAGAGGATTTATCCCGGAAGGCCGCTACTTCTGATTCAGGGTCTACCGTGGTGTCATTATTGTTGCTCGCTTCAATCATGCTTGCAATCTGACCGCCTATCGTATTTGTACGAACCTTTTGGGCAGCAACATTCCAAGTGCCTTTTGCAAGGTTCTTGGTTGCTCCGGCCATAACTCTTCCTGCCTTTTGAGTAGCAGCCATAACCCCGCCGCTTAAACTTCCGTCTGAATCACCCATGCCGATTGATGAGCTTGCACTCGAAGTACTCCCACCACTTGAGCTTCCACCTGAATCGCCCATTGCCGATGCCAGGGAGCTACCACCGCCGGTATCTCCTGATCCGCCACCACCCATAGCGGCCAGCAAGTCACCACCGCCACTACCGCCACCGCTTTCGGAAGCATTGGCAGAGGAAAAGGCGGCCATGATAGCCTGACTTCCACCCGCTATATTTGCCGCACCTGCTGCCGCTGCCGCGCCTGCTGTTGCAATTGCTGCCCCTGCTGCCATAACGGCACCTGCGCCCATACCACTTCCCAACGAGTGCGCTGTGTGGGCACCTGCAAGTCCACCGAGCAACGGCGGTACTTTGTTGACAAGCATAAGTAAAACTAACGCAACAATTAGCATCACCCCCAATTCTTTCAGGCTTAAGCCTGCAGACATAGCTTGATAGTACTGATCAACAAATGACTGACCAATTCCGACTAGCAAAACCATCGTGTAAAGTTGCACAGCAATACCTAGTACGGTTTTAAAATAGCCTATGGCCATTTCCGAGGTCCACTTTGATCCACCAAAGCCAAGAAAGAAAATACCGGCATAAGCCAAAATCCATCCGCTAATCAAAAGTACCAGCATATTTACACTGATTAAAGCCATTACAATGAGGATTGCCAAACTTATAATAATACCAACAGTGCTATCAACAGGGGACCAGACCGTAGATTGATCTAGCATCGTAAAAAAAATGTGAAAGCCAATGTCAACAATTCCTGAAGGCGTCAGCCCTGGCCCAACACCAGAGGCATTACCTGCGATCGTACGCATAGAATTAATAATGTCTATGGCGAAATTTGGTCCATTAATTAACAACCACCAGAAAAAGCCCGTAAAGATCGTAAAGCGAAGAAATTCCGCGAAAAATTCACCAATATCCGCCTTCCGCAAGGCTATCATGCCGAATGTCCATACCATGCTGATCATAGCTAATACCCAAAACAACCATGTCGCCCGTGCCGCAATTACTGCTGACCAAGTATTGGCGGCAAGTCTATAGCGATCCAAGACGGTTTCCATGATATCTTGATTGCTAATGGCGGCATAAGCATTGTCAGCGTAAAGCACCAACAAGAGAAAAAATAAAATGCCTATACTTTTAAAAATAGGAGCCGTTTTCATATTAGTAACTTTTTAAAGAACTGGGTTGGAATGTACCTTTACGGGCCTGAGTAGCTGCCGCATCTTCTTTGGCTTCACGGTCTTTGTCCGCTGTTTTTTCACAACCAGCAACCAAGGTCGCTAAAAGTGCTGAAATTATAATTAAGGCTGAAAATCGCTTTATTGAGATCATGAATATTACCTCTTTAGTATGTGGTTAAAGAACTTGGTTGAAACGTACCCCTGCGAGCCTGTACAGATGCCGCTGCTTCTTTGGCTTCGCGATCTGCCAGGGCTTGGTTGCGTGTTGCAATAACATTTTGTTGTGAAATTAAAAGTCCACGAATTTGCAAAAGTTGGTTTGCTTGTGCGCTTGCCAATTGATTTGCATAGCCAATGGCTTGTAATTGGCCGGTCGCACCTTGTGCTGATCCTTGCAAGGTCTCTAATGTATTAGCGTCATTCACCATTAAGGTTTGTTGCTGATCCAACCCGCGAAAGAGTGCGTCATTGGCTCTTTTTTGTGATTCAGACCCCAGATCTGCCGAATTCTGTAATTCTGCCCATTGGGCAGGCGTACAGCCATTAGGCGAGTAACAAGGAGAATTTCGATAGGATGCGGTGTCGTGAAAAGTGCCAAGATATGCGTCCGTGCTGCCGAGTCGATTTTTGTACACACTGAGAGTGTCAATATTGTTGCGTAGCTGGGTCATTGTTGCGCTAGCGGCATCCCACGTATTCATAGATGGTACTTGCGTGTTTTGCAGCATATTTTCATATTGCTGCAACTGCGTTTGATACTGTTGAACTTGTTTAAGGGTTTGCGAAACAAGTTCAACAGAACTAACCATATTCTTTGCTAAATTTGCGGCATCAAAAACCGGAATACCAGCAATGGCTTGTGTTTTGACACCAAGATGGCCCAAAAGCAACACACCTAACAAAGCAATCTCAAGAGATAATTTTTTAGTGATCTTCATAACTATTAATTCCCCTTAGAGCTTATAATCAAATGATTGATACGGCTTGGAAAACGTCATGTCCTTTGTCACCATAACATTGAACCGATACCCTGGCCTAATCTCCAGCGTTGGCGCAATGTTCATGTTTTTTGCTATCAATTGAGCACTGACTTGCCCAAACTGTTGTCCTAAGGCTTCACTCATGGCACTGCTTGCAGTTTGAGCCGTGGTGCCAGTTTGATCTGGTTGGCTCAACGAAATACCAGCAGTTATCCCCGACATAAGAAAGGCCGAAGAAAATAGACGTACATAATGATTATTGACTTGATCCTTGACGCCTGCATACCCGGCACTATCCGAACCAGGCATGGAACCAATATCCATCGCCTTGCCGTCAGGGAAAACAATACGTTGCCATGCAATCAATATCCGGGCTTGGCCATACACTACGTTACTGTCATACTGACCCACGAGGCGCGAACCTTGCGGGATCAGTAAATATTTACCCGTTGGGGTGTCATATACGCTTTGGGCGACTTGTCCGATGATCTGCCCAGGTAATTCCGAATTGATCCCTGAAATCAAGGTCGCTGGAACAACAAAACCAGTCCGCAACTCATAAAGTGAACGAGGTGCGTCCGGTTGAGAATCAAGCTGCCAGCGGTCACCATTCCCATTTTTGTCAAACTGAGCAGCATTTTTAGGGCTTCCCTCTGCCGCTGTCTGCAGCAGTTGCGGCGCAGCAGAGCCGTCACCAGAATTACCACCGGGCAAAAGGCCTGAACTTTGAATCATAGCAAGGCGGGCTTTATAGGCCGCTGTAGGATTATTATTAGTGCTATTCTCAATTTGTTGCCGAGCTGCCGCCAGTTGATTTTCTGTTTCCTTACGAGTATTGGGTTGGCCGTTATTTGTGATGTGAGTCGCCGTGAAGGTTAAGCTTGTCTTAGCCTTCACGGCTTCTTCAAGGGCCTGCATTTTTTGAGTTCGAAGCCGATCTCTTTCAATATCGTCTGGCCCACGTTGCTGTAAGCTTTGAGAGGTTTGAGAAGTCGGAGGCTTTGGTGGTATGTCCATATTATCAGGCCGAATGATTGCGACCGGGGCCGATAACCCAGGGGCGGTCGCATTTAGTTCTTCTGGCATAACAAGCGGAGCGGCAACGGCCTTTGATTCGATAATCCCGTTTTGTTGAGCGCCAACAATTCCTTTAGCGTATTTAAGGGCGCTATCAACCGGGATTTCTTCTTTAGTTTGAACTGGTCTATTTTGCTGTGCAGAGCGGTCAGCAGCAACCAACACTATTATAAGCAAAAAAAAGCCCAGCATTCCAACGCCGATGTAGACAGGCAGATTATTGACACGGCGCACACCCACTCTGCCAGGTGAAGCATTAGGGGCCATTTGATCATCGTTAATTGTGGTCATGATACCTACTCCTTTCGAATCCAATAGCTTGCCGGGAAGATCGTGTCGTCTTTAAGTTGATAGACGCGAGACAATGATTGTTGGTTAATCAGCAACGTGATCCGGTATAGGTCTGAGTCTTTGGTTTGATCCATGATATACGATAGAGATAACCCGCCAGGCGTCGAAAGAACCACTGGTGGAGAGTTAACAACGGCAACGGTTGGCTTGGGATCTGCTTGCACTCCTGAAAAGATATCAGATGAAGAGTTGACAGCGGTCATGGTTGGTTTGGATTCTGCTTTGACCTCTTGGACGGCATACCCTTTAGTCCGCATGGTTTCCACAAGGTGAGTACCAAAAAAATCTGTGTTGGTGTGCTGTAGGTCAAAACGGGTACTGGCCGGAGGGTATAGTTCCACGAGCTTTTGCACCACATCATCAATAATCTTCATGTCGGTGTCATGCGTCATATTATACGGCACAAAATTACCATACGGTGTGGGAGGTGCAGATGCACACCCAGCTAAACCGACCAAAAGCAACGTAACCCAGAAAAATTTATTCATATCATTTCCCCTTGGTTATGGTTACGCGGTCTTGGTTGCTACCGACGCCGGCAATCAAGATGGCCTTGTCGAAAATCGTATCGACTATATAACGGTCTTTTTGCACCCGATAATTAACCATTACGGTATCATCGTCTGAAAATACGCCACCATCCTTACGCACGACCAAGAGGGTTGGCGCTTCGGTTTGGGCCATTGCAGACGACATTTGAATAATGGTCTTAGTCCCATCGTTATAGACTCTCACAGGCTTCCACGACGCAACTCCTGTAACATCATAATCAAAATCCAAGTCGCCCAAGTATTCACCAGTCTGGGGAATGGTGTTTTCTTCTTTAACTTTCTTTTCCTGGAGTCTAATCATATCGAACTTGGCAAGAGCATCTTCGGTGTAAATAAAACTCACACGGGGCATAAATTCGGTACGATGTGAACGTAAGTTTATGTGATATGTGCGCCGGTTGGTGGTGACAACAAGAGAAGTTTCAAGCCCTACATCTAATGGTTTCAGGATAAGATGTTGAACCTCGTTCGCGCCAACCCCGCTTATTGCCGGTTCGACCGTGAAACGCGGATCTCCCACGTTCAAGTTGTTGACCTGTTCGCCTGGTTGCAACGCTACATCACATACTTGCAGCACGGCACATACTACATTTATTTGTTGCGCTCCATAAACATACACAACAGCACCTTCGGGACCAGGAACGGGCTTCATCCCCGTAGCACTGGCTTCTTTCCATTTATTGGCAATTTCAACCGCAAATTTTTCTTGCGGATTTAGTGCCTTTTCCTTGGTGTCAAAATAAACCTTTGCCGGATTGTCAGCGGCAGATGCAATCACAGGGGCAAATCCCAAAATCAACACGACAAAATAATGTACGAAAAGATACTTTTTCATAGCTCAAGCCTCTTAAAGTTGTTTCGACCAAGAAAAATCACGAACGTATATTCCAAACGGGTTATTTCGTAATTGTTCTTCGGTGGTTTGTGGGGTTGTCCCTACCGTTTGGATTGTAACAAGTGCCCGCATCCGGAAAGGTTTGTCTTTTAAAATTCCTTGGCGGTCACGAGCGGTTTCAATCCAATCTACTTGCCAAGTGTCCGGTGTCTGCGGAATGATCGAATCAATTTCAATACTCACCATTTCTTTTTCTGCCCGCTTGAATGGGCTACTTTCATCTGTGCCATTCAAAAATTCGTTAGCCTTACCAAATGCAGCTTCTTTCGGTGACAACATCGAATAAACGAAGAGTACAGCCTTACGCTGAAGGCTGGCGTCAGGCGACACTAGACGGAGATCCGAAATAAATGATGCTAAGCTGGCATGTATGATACGAGGATCCGTAGCGTTGGCACGTTGGGCCGGAGCGACAACAACAAATTGGCCCAATTTATCCACCTCAACCACATAAGGTTCAATTTTCGATTGACTGCCAATGTGGATCATCCCACCAACTCCGGCCAGGGCGATGAGCAACGACAAGATACCGAGTAATTGCCACATTTGGCGAGCTGCCTTATTGGCGGCTGTTTGATCATTCCAGGTTCGACGAGCGGCCAGATAGGGGTTTTCATTTTCCCCTTGGCGTCGCCCTCCTACTAACGGCTCGTGAGTTCGTCGCTGATCTTCGTCAGCGGATTTCTTTTTTAATAACCAATTCATGATATCACTCCAAAGTCGTTAAGATTCAAACCTCTGTTCTCCAACCATTTATGGACCCAATTAGTACCAAAATTAGCCTCCAGAGATTGGATTGCAGCAATAGATTCCTTGTCAGTTGCACCTACAAAGGAAAGGGCAAGCGGACCGAGGGCAAGATCATATAGGCGGCGTCCGGATTCCGAAACACAGTAATATTGACGCTTAGGAATAGCGGTCGCTAAGATTTCAATTTGTCGGGTGTTTAGGCCCATGCGCCGATAAAGGGCGGAAGTGTCTTCATCGCGGGCAAAGATGTTGGGTAAGAATATCTTGGTGGCCGTGGATTCGACGATTACATCGAGAATGCCACTATTAGCCGCGTCAGTGAGACTTTGGGTCGCTAACAACAAAGAACAATTCTTTTTTGCAAACGATTTGAGCCATTCCCTGATTTTGTCGCGAAATACCGGGTGCCCAAGCATGATCCATGCTTCATCGAGAATGATAACGGCAGGCTGGCCGTGCAAACTTCTTTCAATTCGCCGGAACAAGTACAACAACACCGGCAAGGCGAATTTCTCGCCCAAATTCATGAGTTCTTCGATTTCAAAGGTGGTAAACGTAGAAAGTGATAGACCATCTTTTTCCGCATCGAGTAGGTGGCCCATCATGCCATCAACGGTATACTGTCTGATGCCGTCACGGATGGCTTCATCTTGTATGGTCAAAGAAAACTCGGAAAGGGTTTTGGCGCCGCTATTATGCATACTCATAATAGCGTTACCAATTTCATTGCGTTGGCTCGGTGTGGTTATCACACCGTTAAGCGCAAGGATGGTGTCGATCCATTCCATCACCCAAGCGCGATCCCCTTTGGTATCTAAAAACTGCAAAGGACAAAACGAGAGTTTACTGTTATCCGCTGCCACGGAAAAATGAGTACCGCCGACCGCTTTGGTAGTGGGATACATCGACATGCCTTTGTCAAAGGCATAAATCGACATGCCTTCATACCTCAAAAACTGCATGGCAATAATCCCAAGGTGGGTTGATTTGCCGGTTCGGGTGGGGCCAAACATCAACGAATGCCCTAAATCCCGAACATGCAGGTTGAAGCGAAACGGTGTGGCTCCATGGGTCACACAGTGCATCAGTGGCGGGGCCATAGGTGGATACATTGGGCAAGGCGCGTAATTTGATCCTGTCCAAATGGTGCTTGTTGGCAGTAAGTCGGCCAGGTTCAAGGTGTTAATGAGCGGTCGCCGCACATTCTCCACCCCGTGACCAGGCAGTGAACCTAAGAAAGCATCCAGTGTATTGATAGTTTCAGTTCGGGCGGTGAACCCTAGCCGATTAATGGCCTTTTCGATTCCCTGCGCCGCTGCTTCTAGCTTAGTGCGATCTTCGTCCATCAAGATCACGACACTGGTGTAGTAGCCTTGGGCGATCATTCCACTATTTGTTTCAGCGATGGCGGCTTCAGCATCAGCGACCATTAACATGGCATCCTGATCAATCGTGCCAGAATTTGTGTTAAAAACTTGATCAAAAAAGCCACGAATTTTTTGTTTCCATTTTTTGCGGTATTTTGACAGATGTGCGATGGCTTCATGAGAATCAATGAAAATAAAGCGTGATGACCAACGGTATTCACAAGGTTGTTCGCCCAAAGCTGTCAAAATGCCTGGAGTTGACTCCAAGGGAAAACTGTCAATGGCAACAACTTGAAGAAACATTCGGCCAATTTTGGGCACCACCCCGCCCCACATTTCTTGTCCGCCTATGAGCATATCTAAATACATCGGATTATTGGGCAGAATCACCGGATGGTTTAAGCCGGTTGTACAGAATTGCAGCCATCTCAAAAATTCGTCATGGGTGACGGTCGTTCCATCTTCATTGACGATCTTTTGGCCACGTAAACGAGATAACTTTAGCGCCGCCGATAGGCGCGATTCAATATTCACACAATCTCTTTTAAACTGATCAATCAAACCCTTTGTTCGTTCTTTGTGATTGGGGGTGACGGCATCATCATCGAACATTAGTTCGATGAATTTCTTTTGCGCCAATAAAGGCGGGAAATAGGTAACAACCAGTACAAAATACCCCTCGTACATGGTGCCAAATCTTTCAAACAATCTGCGCCGTTCTTCGTCAATAGCTGCCGATACCGGGTCAGGAAAATGTGAAAGTGTTTTCTCCATATAATTCGGAGCAGGTCGTCTAACTGCATCGACATGGATCATCCATCCGTTGCCGAGATTGGACAGTGCTTGATTGATCCGTAATGATGCTATTTCCCGTTGTTGATCGATACTACTGGCGTTGTCTTCGCCTTCATAAATCCATGCGGCCATAAACGAACCGTTTTTACCAACAATTATGCCGTCATCAACTACTGCTGCATAATTAAGCAGATCGGCGAAACCTGCCGCTACCGAGCGATGCTTTTGCAATTTCGCTTCGACGTTGACGGCACGGATCCGCGTAAACAAAACAGTCAACAGCATTAAACCCAGAGTTGAAATGGCAATTGTAATATATGCAACATTCATCGGTATTGTTTCCCTTGGCTATCCGGATTAAGCCTAAAAGGTGTACTGTGAGCGGCATAATACGCCTTATATTTGCGGTGCCGCAGGTACACAAATCTCATTTTAGGGTCAGATTTCGCCATTAATCGGCACAAAAACAACGAACCGAACCACAATATGAGTCCAAACACCGTGGCTCTCAGTTCTTGAGCACTAAAAATAAGAGCCGATGCCAGCAGACCTGCAAACATAACTAATTCACGATCCCCCCCCATGAACAAGTTATGTCTATGAGCAACCCGCCGGATGGGGATCGTGCGAAGGCTCATAGTTATGCCACTCTTCCAGTTGCAAACATGGCAACGGCATTGGCTTGATGAATCAATGAATCACTAAGCACAGCGATTTCAGCACCACGACCGAAGAAGTTGCCCATAACATTTTGAGCACCAACCAGCAGCGCCATAACCAAGACAAGGAAAATCAAAGTTCTGAAAAACCCGTTAAGATCACCACCAAAGATTAAAACGCCACCGGCAATTACGATACCGATAAGAGAAAGGGAGAATGCCACCGGACCAGTGACGGAGGTTCGTAAGGCCGTCAACCAATCTTCATACGGCAACACGCCACCGGCACCAACAGCCGCAGAAACATGTTGAGGGACCAAAACCATAAAGGCTAAAAGCCCTAATAAGCCGAAAAAGATGAAGGATTGTCGACGGGAACGAGGTGACTGCTGCATGGGTTTACTCCTTGTAAATTGTGATTGATATTTTAACGTGATGAAATATCGCGTTGGTTATGAATTGTGCTCTTGCGACCGGAATAGATAACGACCGTTTTCGTACCCGGAAACTTCGATAATATCTTGAATACAGCGACTACCATCTATGGTTCGGGCAATGTGAACAATTATTTGCACGGCCTCTGCTATCAATGATTCTATATTGGATGGAGCTGAAGGGTTCCGGCTTATTAACGATTTTAAACGAGTCAGGCCGGAGGTAGGATTGTTAGCGTGAAGAGTTGCCGCGCCGCCTTCATGTCCTGTGTTCCAGGCATCCAATAAGTCTAACGCTTCCGGCCCGCGTACTTCACCGACCAATATCCGGTCTGGCCGCATCCTTAGGATGGTTTTAAGAAGAGCTGTCATCGAGACGTCAAATGACGTGTGATACTGAACAAAATTTGTGGCGACACACTGAAGTTCCCCGGTGTCTTCTATAATGCAAATCCGTTCTTTAGGGTTACTCAATACCATTTGATTGATAATGGCATTGACCAGTGTGGTCTTACCTGAGCCGGTTCCACCTATCACCAGAATATTACGGTGATTATTAACGGCATCAATCAACGAATCACACTGAGTACTGGTCATGATCTCAGCCTTGACATATTCTTCGAGTGTGAAAATTGCGATGGCCTTCTTACGAATGGCAAATGTTGGTGCGGAAACAATAGGTGGGATCTGACCCGCAAAACGCGAACCATCAAGGGGTAACTCCCCCTCAATAAGGGGCGAGGTTCTGGTAATTTCTTTGCCGTGATAACCCGCCACAGTTTTTATGATCGCCTCCGCCTGTGCAAAGCGTAGCTTACCTATACACCTCATTCCTTTTCCCAAACGTTCCTGCCATAGTTGACCATCAGCGTTGAGCATAATTTCAACGGTTGTGGGATCATGAAGCGCCCTTAACAGTGTCACGCCCATATCTCGCTCAAGTTTTTTCTTGGCTCGTTCTTTAATACTGGTATAGGTATCATCTATTTCTGCCATGTTTTCCTTTTGTTAATACCTGGTACTGGTATAGTTCTAAAAATTACCTATAATTATTGTAAATCTGATTAAAAGTTTTGTATAAAACATGACAAGCCGAATTTTTCCAGCGCCATTTGTTTTTACTGAAGGGAATAATAATTTATAAAAATATTTCGGGGATTGCTTGTATAACGAATTCGACTGCTTTTAACAATAAGTTACCTACTATTTAGCTGTCTTTTTTTGTGTCGGGATCAGTAAGTTGTTCAAATTTTTTTAAGCGCATTTTTTCTATAATTTTCTGTGCTTTTACAATCTTTTCCGCAGCCAATATATCTGCATCTTTACCACTTCCTGTTTTGGTGCCAAATTCTTTGTTAAGGAGATATTCGAGAACCAAGGAATTACCCCGCAGGCCTTTGAGCCAACTATGTTGCGCGGGAAGTACAAAAGTTACTTTTTTTTGCGCTGATGATGTCGTCATAAAAAATCCTGTTGGTGGTTAATTTGTTATGTATCCCTGCATTTTTTGCAGCAACATAAACTATGCCTAACTCTCCAACAAGCGTAAACCTACACACCTCTTTACTTCAACACCACTATACCACTAAACCACTAAAAACGGCTATGTGCAAGAATATAATTTTTCGGCATTATTTTTTTGATAAATCTAAAAAATAATAAAAAGCATTACCATCTTGCACATGTGCTGCACATGTACTATTATCTGACATATAGGGGTATTTTCCTTTGATCACATATAGTACGGAGGTTTACAATGGGAACACCAGCACATCAAGAAACAATGCTAAGAAAGCCAATACTTATGCTACCAAGCATGATTGCCAAAGTTGACAAAATCGCAAAAAAGAGAAAGGCCTCTTTTGCCGAGATCGTCAGAAAAGCTGTTGATGCTTTTGACGACGAGGCTTCAAAGAATGATGTAATGCTCCTGGAGACTTTAGCGGATTTACTTATTGATACAGCAAAGAATGTTACGGATCGCATGAGTGAGGTTGAGAAAAAAATGGGAATAACACATGCAATTTTAAAGGAGGGCCAAAGTGGGAATTAGTGGAAAAATTATGGAGGCTTTAAAATCGGGGATCTTAATGAATGAACGCTTATCTATATTTATTGAAAAAGTTGACCGTATGGATGATGATTTGCGAAATTTGAATTCCAGATTAATCCGGCTAGAAACAATCGTTGAAATTGCTAAAAGTCAACCGCAATTAGAAAAAAGAGGATGATGAAAAAGGTCTAGACTTTGATAAAGAAGCAAAAGGCCAAATTTTTCTTTCAATACCAAAACCTGGCAAAACATGACCATTATGACACCACAAGATTTTTGGGTCTTAATGGAAAAACAGAAAATGAGGCGCCTGAAAGACTAAACTAACAAAAAAATTCTATGAAAAAAATTATTGCTATCATCAATCAAAAAGGTGGTGTCGGTAAGACCACCACCTCGCTCTATTTGTCCCGCGGACTGGCTCAAAGCGGAAAAAAAGTCCTTCTGATTGACCTGGACCCTCAGGCCCATTCAACCATCAGTTTGGGCTATGATCCTCATGAGATGAAGTACGGTATTCATGATGTGCTTCTGCGCCGACTACACTTAAAAGAAGCTATTCTACCCACGGAAATCACCAATCTCTCGCTGGTCTCCTCTCATATACGCTTGGATAAAGCCGAACTGGAGCTGATCCATGACCCCTTGGGCGCCACTAAGCTCAAGAACACCCTCAAAAAACTGGATGCTGACTTTGACTTTATCGTGATTGATTGCCGCCCAACGCTTGGCACATTGACTTATAATGCCCTCTTTGCCTGCCACATGGCCATAGTGCCCTGTGATGTGTCCCGTTATTCCTTGGAAGGGATGCTTGATCTCATGGACACTATTCGCAACATCGAGGAGGGATTAAACAGTGATTTTATAATAAAGGTATTATTGAATCGTTTTGATAGTCGCAAAAAGGTGTCCAATGATTGGTTTTTACAACAACTTGATAATCATCGAGGTTTGCTGTTAAATACCTTTATCCGTGTCTGTGAGCCTTTAAATCAAGCGCACATGACTAACGCCTCCGTCTTGAATATCGACCCTAAAAGTTCTGGGGCGTTAGACTATAAGCAACTAACTCATGAGATTTTATCTTTATGTCAAAATTAGCTAATCAGATTAAACAGGGTGGAGCGGTGATTCGCCGTCGTCAAACCGAAGATCATCCCTCGGCATTCTTAACGGTCAAGGAAGGGCGACTTTTTCGTTTGGCCTTGGACCAAATTTTCCCTAATCCTGATCAACCTCGCAAATTTTTTGATCAAGAGAAGCTGGCAGAATTAGCTTCGTCTATCCGTGACCAAGGTGTACTGCAGCCCATTTTAGTTCGGGAAGAAAGATTGGCCGATGACGATTCTCGCTATATTATTGTCGCTGGTGAACGGCGTTTCCGGGCCGCAGGCCTGGCAGGCTTAATCGAAATCCCCGCCTTGATTACCATGGGCGATCCGGATGAAATTGCCATTATTGAAAACCTCCAGCGAGAAAACTTAAAACCGGTCGAAGAAGCCGAGGGCTTGGCTAAGCTCATGGCCAGCCATGGCTATACGCAAGAAAAGTTGGGTGAAGTTGTTGGCAAAGCCAAATCAACTGTCTCTGAGATTCTCTCTCTGACGAAATTGCCACAAGCGATTCGAGATGAAGTTCGGAGCTCCGAACTTTCTAAAATGGTACTGATTGAAATTGCCAAACAAGACAGCGAAGAGATGATGCTATCCTTGTTTGACCAAATAAAACAGGGGGGGTTAAAAGGCTATGCGGTCCGCAAGATAACTCGTCAGACCAAGGAGCGGGCGCATCACTCCAAGGGCGAACTATTTTTGGGTAAACTGCAGGAATTAAAAAAGACTTTGCGGAAAATGGACCGCCAGGACATTTCAGAAGAAGAGAAGACTACCTTTTGGCAAGAGTTCGATGATCTTCATCACCTTCTCACCAAACTGACAAAATAGAGACATCCTTTACCATCGCCATTGCGATAACCTAAAAGTTCGGAGCTCCGAACTTTTAATGTTTTTGTTGCTCCTCGATCCATTCCTCCAGACTGAGCAGGTTGTTTTCTTCAGCAATTTTGCTGCGCAATTCAAGCTTGGCCATCATTTTTAATCCTATGCCTCGGCCATGTTTTTCTATCGCCCTTGCTTCTGCTTCCTTTTCCATCTGGGCGAGTAGCTCGTCACTATAACTTCTCTTTAAACGATCTATCTCTTGATCTTTATAGTTTTGATACTCAGCCGCCAAGCGTTCTTCTTCTTTTTTTTCTAGTTCGTGTTGCCGCGTTTGAACCCTTTCTATATCAAAAATGCTTAGTTGATCTTTGATATCATCCGTGATGGCCTTTCTCGTATAAGCCCCAATGTCGTTTATTTCACCCGCGCGTACCCGTCGCTCAACATGTTTTAAATTTTCCTCAATTTGACATTCAGGATACTTCTTAAGATACTCTCTGGCCTGACTCGGGTGTTGGTTAAACTTTTTAATCAACTCCTCGTATAGCTGCTTATTGCTAATCGCCTCTGGCTCTGGCAATGCTTTTTGTTTTTCTTCTTTGCTGTTGATAAAAAACTTAATTTTGTTTACCCCACGGCCTTTCTTTTCCGTCTCATAAGACAAGCGCAGGTCAGTTTTTTCATTAATCTCTTTTATGGAATGTTCCAGCACCTTCCGCCGAAAATCGGCATATAACTTATACTCATCTTCTTTTATTCCCAGAAGTTTCCGCAAATCAACCAAAAGGAAACTTCTCTCTTTAAACAGTTCTACCTGTTTCAAGAGCTCATAAATCCTAACAGAATACGCACTACGCAAACGAATAACATGCAGAAGCGAGTATTTAGTATATCTTTCTTTCAGTTTTAGAAGATACGGCTTTAGCTTTGGGTCAAAACTGATCTCGACAGAGCCGTTTTCTTCAATATATTCAGCTGAGGACACCCAGCTTATCTGCAACAAACGACGATTTTCTAAATCCTCTATTTCAAGGACTCGGGTAATTAATTTTTTGGTAACTTTTTTTACTTCGCTATAAATTGATTGCCCTTTATAACCCATCATCTTTGCAAATTCTTTCACATCAAAAACATAACTTTTAAAATCCTCATCATCGCCGTTGATCAAGGAAATCATCAGCAATAGAACCCGCTGTTCTTGGAGACTCAACCGATGCGCGGATTCAATCAATTTGTTGTGCTTATAAATCAAGCGACTAGCAATTTCTTTTTCCAAGGTAGTATTCCATAATTTATTGGTTTCAATCAGATTTTATAGATATGGCCATATTATACATAGAGCATGACTTAAAAACAAGTAAGTCATATTTAACACCAAATTGGTCATAATTCAGGCTATTTTTAATCTTTCAGGCAGAAATAAAAAGATTACCAAACAAAGTATTCCTTATTATGGGGGTATTTATTTAATTAATGACTAGGTGTAAGATTTTATGATGTTTTTCCCAAATGGTCATAGTTAAATTTCCCAAATAGTCATACTTCGTTCCCAAATGGTCATAGTTACCTCCCCAATCTGTCATACTTCGTTCCCAAATGGTCATATTCCATCCCCAAATGGTCATATTTTGCACACTAAACCCATTGATTTCATTGAAAAAAAAAGACGCCAAATATATATGTAAATATACTATGTAAAACAACAACTACTTTTCCCCTTTTCCCAATTAGTCATAGTTCGTGGAAAAATCTCTTTTTTATCTGTTGTTGTTTTTTATTTTTTAATAAAAACAATCATCGATTCTCTCACAAAACATACTCAAGACAGTCACTATCTGCCTTTAGCATGTCAATTAAATCCAATGCTCAACGAGATTCAATCTACCCACTTGTGTCAATCGGTCTTATGCTTAAAAATATAAGAATCACAACAATTGACGGGCGACTGGAAAAAACAATCCAAACCACCTTTCAGAATAATAATGACTACTAAATTACTCAACAAAATAACTATTTGAGAAAATTAGAAAATTTTACCCCTTGGAGTTATACTAAGCTGCTTGGCGGTGCAAATTGGGGTTAGACATGATAGAGTTGCACGGATTAGAGAACAGACTTTAAAACAAAAAAATAGCACACAGATTTCAACGAAGCTGTATGCTATCTGAACGTAGACCAAAGGGCTACCAACGCAGCCATTAATGATAAACTTGCTGCTACCATATTGAAAATGCCAATCCGCCGAGCATTTTTGATTTGTAGAACTATGGGAATCAAAGAGTCTTCAATTTCATCCTTTACAAGCCTTGTTGCTGTTTTCGCACTTTCTTCCATAATTTTGCCCATCGCGTTTTTGCTTGCCGATAATGAAGCGTTAAGGACGCGCTCGGCCATACCTTTTGCAGTATCCCCCCACCGAAGTGCTGAGTCTTCCATTTCGCTCTTGTATTGATTGAGCAAATTTTGTTGTGCTTTGGCGCTGTCTTCGAGCAGCCGTTTGTTAATGGTATGCAAGATCATAATAGGATCATCTTTTGAAAGAGCAACGCCATGTTTTTGGGCTATTTCTATAAAAAGTTTTTCAATATCGTCAGCCATCATAATACCTTTGCAATATCAAGTTGTTCAAATAACTGATTTTTTATAATTTTAAGTCGTTGTCTGGTCATAATTGTTAGGGATTCCATCCCTATCGCTTCATCAAACGTAAGACGCTTTTGAAGCATAGCGTTTAAATCATAGCCAAAGGTTTCTTCTTTAAGGTCAGGAATATGAACAATGGCTGAAATTCTGGCTTTGTGGGTAGTGTAAACTTTAATTTGTTCAAAAGTTTTGCCTTCATATTCGACTGGCCCCCAATAAGGATTAAGCCAAACGACAAACAGGACTTTGGTTGGGAATTGACTGACAAGGTGAGCAAAGCCATTCACTGTGTCAAGGAAAGCTTGTCCTCCAGTAATAACCGTGTGTATCACCGTTTCGTGTCCCATTTCTGAAAGTAATTCTGTTACTCGATTGGTAATAAGATAATGCGTCAACTGGACAAATGAGCTGGCCCCATTATCGATAATTACATCATTTTTTGATGATGCCACAAGTTCAATAAGTTTATCAAAATTGCGCGGATTAATTTCATTTGCTTCCATTATATCCAGATGCGTTACACCTAAAGCCTTATACCCTTCAAAGGTACAATTAACTGGATCTGTGTCTATGCAAAGTGGTGTCTGTCCTTTGAATATTTTATATTGCGCGATTGTAGCGGCGATCATTGATTTTCCAACGCCGCCTTTACCTTGTAAAATTAAGTGGATTTTTGCCATTAGATTAATTCCTCTTTATTTGGGATAGGGTTGAAAGTGAAGCCTGCTGGAGTGGTTGACTTTGTGTTTTTATTTGTTTCTGGTTTGCTATCGGAAGGGTTTTCTTCAGAGATTATTTTTTCTATTTGAGGCTGAAGAATTAATTTATTTACATAGTTCATAAACGTGGCGTAACAAAATGTGACCCGCTTAGACTCAACCATATCGGTCCATATTGTTTTGGCGGAATAGCCCGCGTCAAGGGCTTCTTTCACATCATTTTTGATGGCTAAAAATATAACCTTATTTACGCCTTGTTTTGTCGGTGGTTTGTTTTTAGTTCGTTCGGCAAGGTGATCCAAATAGCTCTGAGCTTGTTTTTTTTTATCCATAGCTTCGCTCCATTATTATT
>VMSU01000224.1 GCA_013792005.1 Desulfobulbaceae bacterium | reverse complement strand
TGTACCGATCAACGCCCGCGTCTCCGATAACATCTACCGGATTATTAATATTGGCCGTGGGAGGCAATGCGCTTCTGAGAACATCAGTTGTATCCGGCGAAAATTTTGCCAAAGTCAAACCGACATTCATAGTGATATCGGTGGCAATGATCCCTGGCCCCCCGGCATTGGTAATAATCGCCACCCGATTGGATTTCGGCAGCGGCTGGGTAGCAAAGGCAATGGCATAGTCAAAAAGGTGACTGATAGTTTGGGCCCGATAAATTCCACTTTGCTGAAAAAGAGCGTCATAAATGGCTTCAGATCCAGCAAGAGATCCGGTATGAGAACTCACTGCAGCTGCGCCAGCGGCAGTACGTCCAGACTTAACCGCGACAATCGGGGTTGGATTATCTCCACCGGTGATTTCGCGGACCACATCAATAAACTCAAAGCCGTGCCGCAAATCTTCAACATACATCATAATGACATTAGTCTCAGGATCGGCGTGCAGATAGCGAAGCAGGGCCAATTCATCGATATCTGCTTTATTCCCCACCGAAATAAACTTGGAAAACCCGATATTTTTTCGTGCTGCGTAATCGAGGACCGCTGTACATAACGCGCCAGACTGACTGATAAATCCAATATTCCCCGGCAAAGGAGGGCGCCTGGCAAAGCTGGCATTCAAACTAAAATTGTGATCCGTATTTATAACTCCCAGACAGTTTGGACCAACCAGGCTCATAGAATACTCTGTACAAACCGCTTTCAGTTCGTCCTCCATGGCCAGACCAGTTTTTCCCACCTCACGAAACCCGGCAGTGATAACGATCAACCCCTTGACCCCCTTCTCTCCTGCCTCTCGGGCAACCTGGATCACTTGAACTGCAGGGACAATAATTACTGCTAAATCAACCTGATCATCTATATCGGTTAGTGTTGGATAAGCACGGACCCCACATATCGAGTGGGCCCGAATATTAACGGGATAAATAACACCGGAAAATCCACCTTCTAATAAATTCCTGAATACAGCAAGCCCGACGCTCCCCTTCCGTTGAGAGGCCCCAACTACCGCAACCGATCCGGGCTCAAATATCGCTCGTACCCGATCGAGCGAGTTATCGGCCAAAGACCCGCCGCGCATCACACCCATATCACCGTTTTGACCCATCGCTCTGCACCTCCAAAGGTTATGCAATCCCTGCCCAATCGGTCTTTGAGACCTATCTCATCTCGAATGTCGAACGGATTCAAGACGACAACGACTTTAAGAACAGGTGAAATGCGCTTACTTAATAAAAGCAGTGTATAGTGAGGTCAAAACAGCTGTCAAATAGTATTCGATCAAAGGGGGGAAGATAACAAAATAAATCAGAGATCAGCTCAGGGATTACCACAAAATTCCCATAACAGACTATGTTTTGTGGCGATTTATCAGGAAATGAAATTTCAGAAAAAAGAAGAAGGGAGGGTGATTAACAATCAATCATTCCCCCGCAGGCGGGATTGAGCAACTTTAACACCTTAGTTTCAGACTATACTAAATACCAACCATCAAGGGCATGACAACTTTTCAACACCACCACAGTCATGCCCCCGCCAACAACTAACACACTGTTACAGGACAAGGTTTAGCCTGAAGAAAAGGAAACATGACGGTTCCGACGTTCATGCTGGACACTAATGTCTCCAGCATACCACCCTCGGAGCACTGATCAGGTTCAACGCACTGCCAGCACTCAGGATTGGCAACAATCGCTTTCATCAAGGCGAGATGCTGCCCATGGCCTGATTTTGTGGCTTCGACATGTCCCTGAAGATAACACCCAAGCAGAGCCAGATCACCAAGCAGATCAAGAATCTTGTGACGGGCAAACTCATCACCAAAACGCAGACCTTCTTCGTTGATAACCCCTTGTTGACCGATGACCACCGCATTTTTCAACGATCCGCCCAATGCGTAACCAGTGGCCTGCAATGCCTCTACCTGTTCGATAAAACCAAAGGTTCTGGCAGAAGATATTTCATCGCAAAACTTTTCTGGTGAGACATCAACAGAGTATGACTGACTCTGAACAACGGCATGGTTAAAACCGATGTGGCAAGTAAGCTTGAATCCGTCATAGGGAGTAATGGAAATAACCTTATCCCCTTCCTGACAGCGAATTGGCTTGATGATCTTAAGTATCCGCCGGCAGGCCTTTTGTTTGGTGCGGCTCACGCGGCGTAAACCTTCAACAAAGGGCGCTGCGCTCCCATCCATAATTGGCACTTCAGTCCCATCCAGCTCAACCAGAACGTTATCAATTCCCAACCCCATCAGAGCTGCCAAGAGATGTTCGGTAGTTGAAACAACCATACCACGCTCAGCAATAGTTGTCGCCAGACTGGTATCCACTACCCGATCAACAAATGCCGGCATGGAATCATCGCTACCGTACCGCTTAAAACGAATTCCGTGATAAGCGCGGGCCGGCGACACCGTAATCTTAACTGGTTGGCCGCTATGGAGACCGGTGCCGATGAAACTGACCGGTTTCTTTACTGTATGCTGGTATATTTCCATTCGATTTTTTATCATCATCAGCAAAGACAAGCACTTGCCGAATCATCTCCCAAAATCCGTAAAAAATTACTTTCAGTCAAAAAGTCTGATCCCGTCATTAGGACCAAATCAACAGGAGAACAAAGCAATATATATACCAAACAAATTAAATTTCCAGAAAACACGAAAAAACACAGAAAGGCGCCAGATATATTTTCAAAAAAAAATACGCATAAACAAACAAATAAAGCAAATTTCTCACACGTAATTAAACTTTTTTCTTAAAAAATGCCTCCGAGACACCTGAACACAAAACAACTACACGCTCAGAGCATCCTCTCTCTGTTGCAAAAAAGACACAGTTTCATCTCCGCCCAAGGCAATCCAAAGGCACAATACGCCACAGCAACAGGTCCCCACTCACACAACACAGAGCTTCTCCAGCACGAATCGATCAAAACCCTCCTCCATCCGCAACCCAACGGCCAAGACCCAGATTGGCAAAGCAGACTTCATCGATTTAATTTTAACATAATCCTTTTCGGTAGTAATCAGGGCCGCACAATCAGCAGCCAACGCCAAACGAACAATGTCTTCAATATCACCGGAAAGGAATGGATAATGGTCGGAAAATGGCTTCCGCCCTTTAACCAAAAAACGACTCTCGATAATTCGCCAAAACGATTGCGGATTAGCAATACCACAAAAGGCAAAGAGCGGAACATCAACCAACTCCTCAAGAGGCACCCGGCGCTGTTGTTGGTCATAAAGGGCGACAGGCTCATAATCCCCAAAAAAAACAGGGACACCTGGACACTGCTGGTCCAACCAACGTCGGAAGAGCACATCATCGCTCGCATCTCTGCCCGCGGCGCCTGTCACCACGCAACAATCAGCACGCCTAAGCGCCGCTGCCGGCTCACGAAGTATCCCGCCGGGAAAAACCCACTCCGAACTTATTGGAACACCTGAGGCAAACAAAACCAGATCAAAGTCCCTGCTCACTGCTTGGTGCTGAAACCCATCGTCTAAAATCAAGACATCGACACAATCACGTCGAACAAGATACTGCCCCCCATTGACCCTTTGTCGAGAAATCACAACCGGCACCCCTGGTAATTCACGGGCCAGAAGCACAGGTTCATCCCCAGCCTCAACTGATGACAAGAAAATCCGGTTACCATCAGACACCAAAGCAACTGGCAACCGGTTCTGCCCACCATAACCACGGCTCACGACACCCGGACGGAGCCCATGAGAGGAAAGAAGTCGAGCCAAATACATCACCATGGGAGTCTTTCCGGTTCCCCCCAAAGTCAGATTACCAACACTTACCACAGGTAGTGTCAATCGAGTCACAGCAAGAATACCCTTGGCATAGAACGCGGCTCGAATCCGCATAACCAGGCTATAGACAGGTGAAAATATCTTCCCAAAAAAGAACGCCATGCGAACGAGTCGATTGTCGCTCACCACAAAGCCTCCCTGATCAATCCCAGCAAACGTTGAGCCGCTCCTCGGTGCTTCATGACTAGATCACCAGCACACCTCCCCATTCTCTTTCGCTCACCCTCACTGGCGAGCAACTTTTCAACCCTGTCTCGAAAGGTCTCGTCGGTCACTGTAAATGCGCCGCCAACAGCGACCAAATCCCGACTTATTTCGGCAAAATCAGCCATATAATCCCCAAAGAGCACCGGCACAGAGTAAAAAGCCGGTTCCAGGGGATTATGCCCACCCTGATCAACCAGACTTCCTCCAACAAAGGCAATATCCGCCAAGCGATACACAGATACAAGCTCCCCTAGGGTATCGAGAATCAATACCTGTCCAGAACTTCCCTTCTGCCCAGTCCGCAGGGTATAATGCAAGCCTCGATCAACACACAAATCTACAATCTCCAATGCCCGCTTTACGTCTCGAGGAGCTATCACCAAAAACAGGAAGGGATAATTAGTAAGCAAGGAGACAAAAGCATCAAGCACAATTTCCTCCTCACCATTATGAGTACTCCCAGCCACCAGGATTAGCCCTCTTGTGCCAGTAATATCCGCAAGACTGATTACTCTTGTTCCATCAGACACAATTTCTGCCATATCGTATTTCAAATTACCACAGACGACAATTTTTTCAGGGTTCACACCAAGTTGAACGAGACGAATGGCATCATCAGCCATCTGCATGGATATCCGCCAAAACGAGGAGAACACAGGGGTAAACAGGAAGCGAAATCTATGGTATCGAGCCATAGACTGACGAGTAACTCTGCCGTTGGCAAGAAGACAACGAACCTTTTTCCTATTCAAATGCGACAACAGATTCGGCCAAAAATCAGTTTCCACCAGAACAAAAAGATCAGGACGCAGCAGCCTCACAAAGCGCTTCACTACCCAGTAAAAATCAAGAGGAAAGGGAACTATACAATCAGCCAGGCCGGTCAACCCTCGAGCATACTCCTCACCGCTACGGGTCGTGGCAGAGAGAATGACCACTACTTCTGGCATCTCTCGACGCAACACCTCAAGCAAAGGTCGGACCGATGCCATTTCCCCCACCGACAAGGCGTGAATCCAAACTCTTGGCCCCAGTGGCAGATCAGAGATCATGCCCCCGAGTCCAAACCCCAATCGATTAGGAATACGATGACGATATTTGGCCGAGACGACTACCCACACAGCCAGAAAGGGGCCAAGAATCAGGAGCAACAGAATCTGAAGTATGTTATAGATAATAATCATAAGTTGATGGTCTCGCAAAAAATCACGGGATGGCTAAGCAGGTA
>VMSU01000223.1 GCA_013792005.1 Desulfobulbaceae bacterium | reverse complement strand
TTGACAATCTCACAAAAAGTCCGGGGTGGCTAAGCAAAAGGTGCGATATACAAGGCGCGGGGTGTGCTTTGTGAGTGAGGCCATACATATGGTATGCCGAACGAGCAAAACCGCCACGCAATTCAGTTCAATCCCCGCTGGTGTTGGACGGGGACGCAGTAGAGCGCACTTTTTGCGACGCCATCAAATTTAGTCGATGTCGAGCAGGTGACGAACCATTTCACTCAACTTTTTTATGGTGATCGGTTTTTTTAAAAAATTAACCCCCGGTTGCAATATGCCATCCGGGTCAATACTCTCATCTGAATATCCTGAAACAAAAAGGACTTTGATCCGCTGCGAACGGTTCTTGACGAGTTCAGCAAGTACAGTCCCTCGTTGTGCCGGCATAATTACATCTGTAATCAAGAGATCGATTGCCTCAAGATGCTGATCGAAAATATTGAGCGCTTCCCTGACGCTTCCGGCTTCCAGGACCTGATACCCTAAAGAATTCAAGGATTTACGGATAACTGTTCTGATTGTCGGTTCATCATCCACTAACAAAATTGTCTCATTGCCGCTAGGCAATGCCATTTCAGTTCTTTGCTCGTCAATATTCTGTTGCTGTTGGCTATCCCTGGGCAGAAGTATTCGGAAAACGGTTCCTACTCCGACTTCACTTTCGAAGTCGACCCATCCTTTATGCTGGGAAACAATGTTGTAAACCGTTGCCAACCCCATACCAGTTCCTTTACCGATTCCTTTGGTCGTGAAGAACGGTTCAAAAAGTCGCGGTCTGTCTTCTGGTTTTATGCCATTGCCGGTGTCGGTAACGGTGAGCTGCACATATTTTCCTTCACCTGGACCCGGAAGCGGTGCAGCTTCTTCTCTGCCAACGATAAGAGATGTCGTCCCAATGTGGATACGCCCCCCGGCAGGCATTGCATCACGGGCGTTGACCACAAGATTCATGATGACCTGTTCGATCTGAACAGAATCAGCAACAATAACGCTATCTCCAGAGTTCAGGTCGAAATCGAGGATAATTTCCTCTCCAAGAAGACGGTGAAGCATTTTCCCAAGATTTTCCAGTAGGGAGTCCAGCCGGACAGGCGCCATTTCAGATACCTGCTTACGGCTGAAGGCAAGGAGTTGCCGCACTAATGCCGCTGATTTTAATCCTGCACTCTTTATTTGGGTGATGTTCTCGTGGAGTTCTGATGGGCCGGGATGTTTCATGAGAATCAATTCACTGAACCCGATAATAGCGCTCAAAAAATTGTTAAAGTCATGGACCACTCCGCCAACCAACTGGCCGATACACTCCATTTTCTGGGCCTGAGAAAGTTGAGTTTGCAAGTCAAGGCGTTCCTGCTCAGCCTTTTTGAGTTCGGTGATGTCTTTGGCGATATGGACCGTTGCCACCACACGTCCTTGCACATCGATAATCGGGGAGACGGTGACCAGCATTGGATGACCAATATGCGGGTCGTCAATCTCGATGGTTGCAGGGCACCCCTTGTTCAGGGCCCTCTGGTGTGGACACTCCGGCCATGGGTAGGAGAGGGCATGAAAGACTTCATAGCAGTGCTTGCCGATCAATTCCTCGGCTGGTTTCCCCACAAAATCGGCAAGGGTCTTGTTGACTTTCAAAAACCTATAATTGGCGTCATGGACTGAAACAAGATCGGAAATGGAGTCAAAGGTATGCTTCCACTCCTGTTCCGCCAAGCGCAAGGCATCCTCCTGTCCTTTGAGATCGGTTATGTCCCGTGAATTGACCACCACACCGGAAATCATGCCGTTATCAGTCTTGTAGGGATAATACGCAACATCCATGTAACGCCTACTCTGGCTGGGGAAATCAAACCAGTCTCGATAACGGACCGGAGTCCCTTGCATCGCCTGATTGAGATTTGCTGTCATTGTTGCAAATTTCCTGTTGTTGGCATACAGATCGGCAACAGGGCGGTTAATAACTGTGTCACGAGTCCAGTTATAGGCCCTAAGATAGGCGTCATTGACGGCATGGAAGACACAATCTGATCCTATAAAGGCCATGTGCTCCTCCGAGGCCGAGACGATTTGTCGATACCTGCGTAGCTCTTCCTGGGCTTTTTCTCGTTCAGTAATGTCACGGAAGATTATTACTGCACCCGTGCACCTGTCATTTTCGTAAATTGGGGCGCTGGTATATTCCGCCAGAAAGTCTGTGCCATCTTTACGCCAGAACAAATCTTTTCCTGAAAAGGGTTGTTCTTCCCGTATTGAGCTATGGACGACACAGGTATCGATGGGGTTTGGTGATCCATCCTTATTGGTATGATGCCAGAGAGCATGGCTTTCCTGTCCGAGGAGTTCATCCAGGGCGTAACCGAGCATCCGCTGGGCTGCTGGATTGGCAAAACTGTGGCGACCTTGCTGGTCTACTCCCAGGATGCCATCCGCAACTGAATCGAGAATTAGTTCACGGTGGGTATGCAGGCGGGCTATGGTGGCAGCAGATTTCTTTTCGGCCAGACGAAGCCGGCCTCTTTCCAGCGCCTGCGCAATGCTAAAAGGCAAGCGGACAAAATGTTTTGCTGATTTGATGACATAATCATCCAGCCCAGCCTTCATGGACTCTACGGCAATGACTTCATTGCCGGTGCCAGTGAACATGATCACAGGGAGTTCCGGGAACTTGTTCTTTACCGAATGTAACACGTGCATGCCGGTGGTCCATTGTAGTTGGTAGTCGGTGATGACTAAATCAAAGTCAGCGGCGGTCAGGGCCGCTTCCAGATCGACTGCATTCAGGACTTCATCGACGGACACTTCGGGAAACTCCTTGTGTATTTCCCGCACCACCAGGGCACGATCGAAACGATTATCATCAATCAGAAGTATCTTCATCCCACTACCTCCTTAATGTTCTGTGCAAAGCGAATCATTCGCCATAGACAGCCAAGCTGGATCAACAGGAGACAACTCCAGCCAGAACGTGCTGCCCTGACTTGGAATTGATTCTACCCCGCAACTGCCGCCCAGCCGTTCAATTCCCCTGTGGACGGTAGCTAGTCCAATCCCTGTTCCCGGATAACTGTCCATCCCGTGCAGCCGGACAAAGACATCGAAAATCCGGTGTTGGTCTTCTGGGGCAATGCCAATTCCGTTATCCTTGACAAACAGGCGTACCTTGTCGCCATTGTGCTGAGCCCATACCTGTATCCTGGGAGGTGTCCCAGCCTTGACATACTTGATGGCATTACTGAGTAGATTCATGGTGATCTGGGTCAGGATGCCATGATTGGCCATGACCACTGGCAGGCATCCTTCAATGGTTACTTGTCCTTCGACTTTTTGTATCTCAAAAGACAAGTCCTGCACGACCTCCTTGAATAGCTGACCGGTATCGACCTGGTCAATGTGGATATCCTTGTAGGATATTCGGCTGTATGACAGGAGATCGAGGATCAACTTGTCCATGAACTCAGCGGCGGCGGTGATGTTAGTTAGGTGCTCAGTGATCCGGAGATCAAGGCTTTGCCCATCCTCGCGGATGGCCTCTGCAAACCCCTGTATCGCGCGTAAGGGCGCTCGCAGGTCATGAGAAACCGTGTAAGCAAAAGTCCTTAAATCTTCATTGGCAGTTTGCAGTTCCGCCGTGCGCTGCTGGACCAGGGCCTCTTTTTCAGTGAAACTTTGGGCAAGAGTTGTGGACATCCGGTTAAAGGCCAGGGCCAGGGTGCCGATTTCGTCATTGGTCCTTGGCGCCAGCGCGCAGGAAAAATCTCCATTTTCCAAACGAACCGTTGCCTCATACAATTCTTGCACTGGCAGAATCATCTGTTGCTTGATAAAAATAGCCATCGCAATCGCTGCAAGCGCTGATACCACCAAGATGCCGAAGCGCAGCACATTGAATCGTTGTATCACCTGCTCATTGTGTGTGCTCAGGGCAAAGACAAAATCGTCTACCTTCTTAAAATGAGGTATAAATGCGTCATGACAGCCGTGACAGCGTTTTTCGCCCTCTTCCCAGACTTGAATCGGATCAGCAATGATTTGCAGCAACTGGGGCTTTTGTTTCTCGTTCCACAGGGTGATCAGACTGTCCAGCTGTCTATTCAGTACATCATGTGTTGATGCTTTACAAGACGGGGTGACATCACACTCGGGGCTTCCCGTCCTCAGGCCAAGCAACGTTTGTTCGTATTCACCAAGCGCCTTTTTTAATCCCGCGCGATGAAGTGATCCCAGCATCACGTCGTCACTGTTCAACAGGAAATGGGCATGGAGGGCCAGGTGAAAGACATGCATGCGCTGGCGGCCTGCCAGGTTAATGCGCATTGCCTCGCCCTGAATCTCTTCGGTCAGATAAAAAGTGGAGATGACCATGCTGCTGAGCAGCAGCAGAATGGTCGCGGCGATACAGGTATATTTGCCAAGGATGGAGGTCCATATTCTCATCACGTTCCAATCTCCTGTCGCATGATCTGTTAAGACTTTTCCGGACAAATAATTACGCAGCATTTTGATAAGCCGCCTCATGGACAGCTGGACTTAAATACCTTGTAGCTGCGTGACGCCTCTGGCGATTGTAAAAGACCTTAATGTATTCGAAAACATTACTTTTCGCCTCGGCCCTGGTCTCATAGCGTTCGTGATGGGTCAATTCGGTAAAAAGTGGATGGAGAAAACCTTCAGATGGGGCATTATCCCAGCAATTTTCTTTGCAACTCATGCTACAGGCAAAGCCAGATTTTAGGATCGAGATTTGGTAAAGTTCTGATGCGTACTGACGTCCTCAATCACTATACAGGAGCAATCAAGGTAAAAAAAGTATAACCTCATCAAAGGCCGAATGCAACGCGCCTGTGCTTGATCAGACCTGTGAGGGGCGGGAGACAACGGTCTGACAAGACAAAAATTGCAGGCACGTAGTTGTCACGTGCGGCAGGCGTCAATAAGAGACTAGGCGAGTATGTATTGTTTTGTCGGAGAATCTGGTCTACTCGACAGCATCAATAAAGTCTTGTAAATGCATTCGTAACTAGCGTAGATACCAGAGAAAACGTCGAAGAGGTATTTTGCATTATTTTCATCAACAGGAGCTTTCAAAGCTGTTTTGTAACTATCCACCTTCTGATCCAGAAAGGTGGCGAAGCCCAGAACCGTAACTGTCCAGCAGTGCCGCAGATGCTAGGCATCGGCGGCACTGCTGGACAGTTACGCTGTTTTTTACTTTGCCCGAGGTGGTATTGGGTTGCAAAAACTTGACTTATCGTGAGCGGTCGCGTTATTAACCCCATAAACATGAACGATTGAATTCGTGAGCCATCAACAAAGAGTTTGATGGCGGATGGGTGGAATGGTTTGAGCTTGGCCTGTTCTGTTTTTGGGTCAGGATGATGAGCGTACTTTGGGGAGATGATACGATGTTGGTCAAGGATATTATTGCTCGGCGACAGCCGACGATGAGTTTGGAATTTTTCCCGCCCAAGACCGATGATGGTTGGGAGCGTTTGTTTATGAGCATAGCTGAGCTGATACCTTTAAAGCCTGCATATCTGAGTGTGACTTATGGGGCGGGAGGGACGACCAGGGAGCATACCCATAATCTGGTGGGGAGAATTCAGAGGGAGACCAATATTACCGTGGTTTCGCATCTTACCTGTGTTGGACACTCTCAAGGTGAGATGCGATCGATTCTGGATCGTTTTCAGCAGAGTGGGGTGGAAAATATTCTGGCCTTGCGTGGTGATCCTCCTAAGGGCCAGGAGGATTCTGTGCAGCCTAAAGATGGCTTTCTCTATGCTGCTGAACTGGTGGCGTTTATTAAGGAGAATTTCCCGAATATGTGCGTTGGGGTGGCGGGATTTCCTGAAGGTCACCCTGGCACCCCCAACCGCTTACGTGAAATTGAGTACTTGAAGGCTAAGGTCGATGCCGGGGCTGATTATATTGTCGCCCAGCTTTTTTTTGATAATCGTGATTTCTATGATTTTTGCGGGCGGTGTGAGTTGGCCGGAATCACGGTGCCGATTATCGCAGGCATCATGCCGATTACCAGTCGGCAGGGGATGGTCAGGATGGCTGAATTGGCAGCAGGGTCAAGGATTCCTGCCAAGCTGTTGAAGGCGGTGGAACGGGCCGGGAGTGACGAGCAGGTGGCTAAGGTCGGTGTCCATTGGGCAACCGAGCAGGTACGCGATTTGTTGGATCACGGGGTGCGCGGAATTCACTTCTATACGCTTAATAATTCATCAGAAATACTAAAAATTTATGAGGCGCTGGGGGTCAGTGACTCGGACCAGCTCTCTTCGTAATGTCTGAGCTGTCCTGAGTGTCCTGTCTTGAATTTCTCTGGCGTGATCGAGTCATGGCGCTGTGAATCTTAAATGTGGCTCTAGACTATTCCCAGATTTTTTGTTGGCAACCGTACCACGGCTTTTTTTATCATGTTCCCTTCTGCTCTGGAACGATTATCGCGGGACCGTTCCCTGAGCGGAGCCGAAGGGAACATGGCATTGAAAATGAGTTCTTGTTCCTTTCCTTCGGAAGAGTTAGCTGAAAATAGTTAAGAGCCACGATCTTACGTATCGGCAGCAGGGGGCCATTGTTTGGTAATCGTGCCCTCTGGGGAGAAGCAGCAGGCAGAAAGAAAGGGGTTGTGGTAAAATAAAACCCAGGCTTCAGCATTCACTGCCCATTTGGTGAGTTCCCGCTTGCGATCGATCACCTCAAGTGGGTAGTTGTCGTAGGCCATCACCCATAAGGGGTTGAGGTGGGCATGGGTTGGCATCAGGTCGCCCATATGGATTGCGCGTTGGCCTTCGGAGTCGATTTTTATGGCCTGGTGCCCCCTGGTATGACCACCGGTGCGGCAGAGGGTAATGCCGGGGGCAACGATGACCTCGTCATCCACTAAAATGAGATTGTCACTCTCGGCCAGCAGGTCGAAGTTGTGTGGCCAGTAACTGCTGGCGGCTCGAGTGTTCGGCCGGCGGATATCGTCCCACTCGCTACGCTGCAGGTAGTGGCGAGCATTGGCAAAGGTCAGTTCTGGTTTTTCTTCCTGGTTGTGCATCACAATGCCGCTGGCATGATCCCAGTCACCGTGGGTCAGGATCACGGTATCGATGTCTTGTCTGTCGATGCCCAAGGATGATAATTCGGCGGGGAGATCCCATTCTTGCTGGATTCGAAAGATCTTGCGTTGCTTGTCAGTGAGCTTGTTGCCGATGCCGCTTTCTATCAGAATCGTAACCCCTGGTCCCTTGATCAGTAGGGGGGTGGCAACCAGTCGGATATAGTTTTCCTGGTCAACCGGGTACCGCTTTGACCAGATGATCTTGGGAACCGGCCCGAACATGGTCCCGCCATCCAGCTCAAAGGCCCCGCCGTTTAACCAGAAAATTTCGTATGTTCCGACTTGTAAACTCTTCATTTTTCCTCTCCTCAATTGATCATGAGTAAATCGTAATTTTTTCTCACCCCTTGTCTGTCAAAGTAATGGCCCGTAAAAACTCGCGATTCATCCGGGCGATGTTGCTGATGGCAACCCCTTTGGGGCAGACGTCTTCACAGCGGCGTTCATTCGAGCAGTTACCAAACCCCAGTTGGTCCATCTTGCGCACCATGGCGATGACCCGGCGGTTACGTTCGGGATCGCCTTGGGGAAGCAGGGCCAAATGGGAGATTTTGGCCCCGACAAAGAGCATGGCTGCGGCGTTAGGGCAGGCCGCCACACACGCCCCGCAGCCAATGCACTCCGCTGCATCCAGGGCCTGCTCTGCCCGGCTTGTTGAGACTGGCGTGGCATTGGCGTCCGGGGCGCTGCCGGTGTTGACCGAGACATAGCCGCCCTCGGCAATGATGTTGTCAAAGGCGCTGCGGTTGACGATCAGGTCCTTGATTACCGGAAACGATCTGGCCCGGAAAGGCTCAATTACCAGTGTTGATCCGTCGGTAAAATGGCGCAGGTGGAGTTGGCAGAGGGTTGTTCGTTTCTCGGGTCCGTGGGGCTCTCCGTTGACCACAGACCCGCACATGCCGCAGATCCCTTCACGGCAATCATGGTCAAAGGCCACTGGGGCCTGGTTGGTGGTAATGAGACGTTCGTTGATCACGTCGAGCATCTCAAGAAAGGACATGTCGGTAGAGAGTTGTCCGGTCTCCAAGGTCTGGAAGGCGCCGGGCGCATCGGCCCCTGCTTGCCGCCAGATCTTGAGAGTTAGGGAGATTGATTTCATGTGTAGCTCCTTTGACTGGGTGTGGTGAAGTCAAAGCTCAGCGGCTCCTTGTGGAGCTTAGGGCGTCCGTCGTCGGCATCCAACTCCCATACCGCCACGTGGCAGAAGGCCTCGTCATTGCGCTTGGCTTCATGTTCCTCGGTCTGGCTCTCCTCACGGAGATGGCAGCCGCAGGACTCTTCACGGGCCAAGGCGTCGCGGACCATGATTTCGGCAAATTCCAGAAAGTCTGCTACCCGGCCAGCTCGTTCCAAGGTCTGGTTGAGTTCGGCGCCGGTTCCCGGAACCTTGAGGTTCTGCCAGAATTCGTCGCGAATCATTGGAATCCGCGCAAGCGCCTCGGTCAGTCCGTGGGCGTTGCGGGCGATACCGCAGCCGTTCCACATCAGAAGTCCAAGTTCGCGATGGAAGTCATCAGGTGTTCGTTGGCCGCCGATAGTCAGCAGGGTGTTGGTTCTGGCCGTGGCCAAGGTCTTGGCTTCGTCAAAGGTTGATCGCCCATCGCTGGTCAAGGGAGGAGGGGGGGTAGCGCCCAGATAACCTCCAATGGTGGTTGGCAGGATGAAGTACCCGTCAGCCAGGCCCTGCATCAGGGCGCTGGCTCCGAGTCGATTGGCGCCGTGGTCGGAGAAGTTGGCCTCGCCAGCCACGAACAGGCCGGGGATAGTGCTCATCAGGTGATAGTCCACCCACAGCCCGCCCATGGTGTAGTGGACCGCCGGATAGATCATCATCGGCTCTGTTGCCGGGTCATGGTTGGTGATTTTTTCGTACATATGAAAGAGGTTGCCATATTTGCGACGGATGGCTGCTTCCCCGTCACGGGTGATGGCTTGGGCAAAATCAAGGTAGACGGCAAGGCCTGTCGGTCCCACGCCCTTGCCTTGATCGCACTGTTCCTTGGCATTGCGGGAGGCGACGTCACGCGGCACTAGGTTCCCGAAGCTGGGATATTTTTTTTCGAGGTAGTAGTCCCGTTCCTGCTCTGGGATCTGATGTGGTGGGCGTTGGTCGTCAGCACGGGCCGGGGTCCACACCCGACCGTCGTTGCGCAGGCTCTCGCTCATCAAGGTGAGTTTGGACTGATAGTCTCCATGAACTGGAATGCAGGTCGGGTGGATCTGGACAAAACTCGGGTTGGCAAAGCCTGCCCCGCGTTTGCAGGCCCGCCAGGATGCGCTGACGTTGGATGACATGGCGTTGGTTGAGAGATAGTAGACATTGCCGTAGCCGCCGGTGGCGAGGATGACGGCATGGGCGGTGTGACTCTCGATAGCCCCGTTGACTAGATCTCTGGTGACGATGCCCCTGGCCCGACCGTCGACCACCACTAAGTCCAGCATCTCCTTGCGAGCAAAGATTTGCACCCGACCGGCCTTTACTTGTCGCATCATGGCGCTGTAAGCCCCGAGCAGCAGTTGTTGACCGGTCTGGCCTCTGGCGTAAAAGGTGCGGGATACCTGCGCCCCGCCGAAGCTGCGGTTGGCGAGGTGTCCCCCATAGTCTCGGGCAAAGGGGACACCCTGGGCTGTACACTGGTCGATGATGGTGTTGCTGATCTGGGCCAGCCGATAGACATTGGCCTCCCGAGCCCGGAAATCTCCGCCCTTGATGGTGTCATGGAAAAGGCGTCTGATGCTGTCGCCATCATTTTGATAGTTCTTGGCGGCGTTGATGCCGCCTTGGGCCGCGATGCTGTGAGCGCGGCGGGGAGAATCCTGGAGGCAGAAGGCCTTGACGTTGTAGCCTAACTCAGCCAGCGAGGCGGCGGCCGAGGCCCCGGCCAAGCCGGTGCCGACCACGATTATTTCAAATTTTCTTTTGTTGGCCGGGTTGACCAGTTGGGTCTCGAAACGGCAGCGGTCCCATTTTTCCGGAAGCGGTCCCAAAGGGATGCGGGCATCAAGCTGCATAGCGGTGGTCCTTGTTGGTTAGAGCAGGAATGAGTCGGAAAAGAGGCAGAGAATGACAATCAGCATGAAGACTGTGCTGATGAGGATGCCGCTCCCCAGGCCGGAAAGAACAAAAAAGTTGTTGTATCGAGGATGGTTGATTCCGAAAGATTGTAACAGGCTCCAGAAGCCGTGGCTCAGGTGGAGCCCCAAGGCAGTGAGTGCGAGGAGATAAAATAGGCCGATTGCCGGTTGGGAAAGGGCTCTTCTGACCAGTTCTGCGATGGGTGTCGTGTGTTTTGTGAAGTGGAATTGAAAGAGGTGTGCCAGGATGAAGATCAGGATAACAACCCCGGAGTAGGGCATGGTGGTTGACGGTAATCTGGTAGTTGTTGTTGCGCTGACCGCGTAACGACAGGGCCTGGCTTTGCGGTTTTCAATGAACAGGAGCACGGCGGTTAAGACGTGGATGCAAAAGATCAGAGCGAGGATGGTCTCTGGAACCTTAAGGAATGGACCTAAGGTGTGGAGGTGGGAGGCATAGGCGTTATAGGCGTCACGACCGAAGAATGCAGTGGCATTGCCGATCAGATGGACGACGAGGAAGAGGCCGAGCAGGAAACCGGTGCCGGCAGAGAGGTACTTTTTGCCAAGCGAGGTTTGGATGAGTGACAGGGGCAATGACATGGTTTGCTGTTTTGGTTGTTGATGTGACGATGTAGGATGCTATTGTGCCGCCATCGTTGCCCTAACGGGGTGAACTATTCCCCAACATGACGGGCTGGCAACTAACTCCATGACATCATAAAGCCTTGACTATACGCAAAGCTCCTTTGGAAATAAACAGAAATGAGTGCTGCTGAGGAATAAATTTTTATTCTGTTTCGCAGTCTTGACATCTTTCTCGGGGTAGAGTAATTCGGAGAGGATATAGGTATAAACCCGTAGTGATACCATGTGGGATCTGGCTGGTCGAGAGGCGGTGTCGGTGAGATGGTATTTAAGCCAAAGATGCGTGGTTTTGGCACGGATACGGATGATTTTAATGGATCGCTGGCGGAGGGCAAGGGATGGGCAGGTATCAAGAGATCATTACTAAAAGTATTGAGGATCCGGAGGCATTTTGGGCCAAAGCAGCAGAGGGCATTGACTGGCACAAGTCCTGGGATAAGGTCTTAGACGATGCCCGGCCCCCGTTTTATCGCTGGTTTGCCGGAGGAGAACTCAATACCTGCTACAATGCCGTGGATCGGCACGTGGCCAGGGGCCGCGCCGATCAGGTCGCTTTGATTTATGATAGCCCGGTAACCAGAACCATCGAAAAATACACCTATCGGGAGTTGCGGGATCTGGTGGCCACCTTTGCCGGTGCGCTCCGTGATTTTGGCATCGTGAAGGGTGACACCGTGATCATTTATATGCCGATGATCCCTCAAGCGGCCATCGCCATGCTCGCCTGTGCCAGGATCGGCGCCGTTCATTCGGTGGTCTTTGGCGGTTTTGCTCCCCATGAACTTGCCCTTCGTATCGATCACTCCAAACCTAAGGTCATCGTCTCTGCCTCGGGGGCGATTGAAGGTAAGAAGCTGCTTGAGTATAAACCGCTCCTGGACAAGGCGATCACTCTTGCCGATCATAAGCCGGAGAAGGTGGTGATCTATCAGCGGCCCCAAGTGAAGGCCCCGTTGCTGGAGGGCCGTGATTTCGGTTGGGACGATATTTGCGCTAAGGCGACACCTGCTGACTGTGTGCCGGTTCTGGCCACCGATCCACTGTATATCCTCTACACCTCGGGCACCACTGGCCAGCCTAAGGGGGTGGTCCGTGATAATGGCGGACATGCGGTGGCCCTCCACTGGAGCATGGAGAATATCTATGACGTGAGGGCCGGCGATGTCTTCTGGGCTGCCTCTGATGTTGGTTGGGTAGTGGGGCATTCCTATATCATCTATGCTCCTCTATTCCGTGGCTGTACCACTGTCCTTTATGAGGGAAAGCCCATCGGCACCCCGGACCCTGGCGCCTTCTGGCGGGTCATCTCGCAACACGGAGTTCGTGTGCTGTTTACGGCGCCGACGGCTATCCGGGCGATCAAGAAGGAGGACCCGGACGGGGAGTACACTAAGGAGTACGATCTGTCTGATCTTAAGTACCTCTTCCTGGCAGGGGAACGGCTCGACCCTGATACCTATCACTGGGCGAGAAAGATCCTCAAAAGGCCGGTGGTGGACCATTGGTGGCAGACGGAAACGGGCTGGCCAATCGCCGCTAACTGTATGGGCATCGAGCAGTTGCCGATCAAGCCGGGCTCACCGACCGTGGCCGTGCCGGGATACGACGTCCGTATCCTCAATGATCAGGGCAAGGAGATGGGTCCTCACGACGAAGGGTATGTGGTCATTAAATTGCCCTTGCCTCCCGGTACCCTGCCCACCTTGTATCAGGCCGATGAGAAGTTTATCAGCGCCTATATGGGTCGGTTCCCAGGGTATTATGAAACCAGTGACAGCGGGTATAAGGACGAAGATGGCTATCTCTATGTTATGGGTAGGGTGGACGATGTTATCAATATCGCCGGCCATAGGCTTTCCACTGGCGCTATGGAGGAGGTTATCGCCACTCATCCTGCCGTGGCCGAGTGCGCGGTCTTTGGCGCCGACGACACCCTCAAGGGTCAGCTGCCGGTGGGTCTGGTGGTTTTAAAAGATGGAGTCAACCCCGATTGTGAGGAGTTGAAGAAATCCCTGGCCAAGATGATGCGGGAACAGATTGGACCCATTGCCTGCTACAAGGAGACCGCGGTGGTCAACCGGTTGCCCAAGACCCGTTCCGGCAAAATTCTCCGGGGTACCATGAGGGCCATTGTCAATGGTAAGGAGTATCGGATGCCCTCGACCATCGACGATCCGGTTATTCTTGACGAGATCACCGAGACTCTGCACGGTATGGGGTATCCTAAAAAGTGAAGATCCATGAATATCAAACCAAGGAACTTCTTCGCCAATTTGGGGTCTTTGCCCCTGGCGGCGAGGTTGCCGAAACCGTCGACGCCGTTCGGGCGATTGTTGCCCGTCGTGCCTCATTCCCTTTGGTGGTCAAGGCTCAAGTCCATGCCGGGGGGCGCGGCAAGGGCGGTGGTGTTCAGGTGGCTCGCGACTTTGATGAGGCGGTCGATGCGGCGAAAGCCATCCTGGGCATGAGCCTTGTTACCCCGCAGACCGGGCCTGAGGGCAAGACAGTGCATAAGGTGCTGATTGAGGATGGGATTGACATCAGCCGTGAACTCTATCTGAGCCTGGTGGTCGATCGGGCTGCGGCGGCCTTTACGTTCCTGGCTTGTGCCTCTGGCGGGATGGATATTGAAGAGGTGGCTGCGCGCTCGCCCGAGCTGATGGTTTCGGTGACCATCGATCCGCTCATCGGACTCTCAAGTCATCATCTGCGGCAGTTGGCCTTTGGCCTCGGGCTTGATCCTTCCCTTCATCGGGGATTTAATGCCCTCTGTCAAGGGCTTTATCGGTTTTTTACCACCTACGAGTGTCTGATGTTGGAGATCAACCCTCTAGCAGTGACCAAGGGTGGTTGTTTTGCCGCTCTTGATGCCAAGGTGGAGTTTGACGATAACGCTCTTTTTCGGCACTCTGAACTCCTGGAGCTGCGCGATCCGGATGAAGAGCCGGAGCTTGAGCGGGAGGCTCGTTCCGCAGGCCTTAATTATATCGGCATGGCTGGTGATATCGGCAATATGGTTAATGGTGCGGGACTTGCCATGGCCACCATGGACATGATCAAGCAGGCTGGCGCCGAGCCTGCCAATTTTCTCGATGTTGGCGGCGGTGCCAGCGCCGAGATGGTGGAGCAGGGTTTTCGGCTTATCCTCAGGGAGCCCAAGGTCAAGGCTATTCTGGTCAACATCTTTGGTGGCATTTTGCGTTGTGACGTCCTGGCCCGAGGGGTGGTGGAGGCGGCTCGGCGCACTGCCATTGCCGTGCCGGTTATCGTTCGGATGGAGGGTACTAATGTTGATGAGGGCCGCAGGATACTGATCGAGTCGGGGCTCAACCTGGTGACCGTCAGTGGCCTCGAACAAGCGGCTGCCGCTATCGCTGGTATTGCCGTAGGAGGCCGGTCATGAGTATCTTTGTCAATGCGGAGACCAGAGTTTTGGTTCAGGGCATTACCGGTAGGGAAGGGCAGTTTCATGCTCGGCAGTGCCTGGCATACGGCACCAAGGTGGTGGCCGGTGTCACCCCGGGTAAGGGTGGTCAGGAGATGGACGGGGTGCCGGTATTCAACACCGTTCGTGCCGCCGTTCAGGCTACAGGAGCCAATTGCAGTTTGATTTTTGTGCCGCCCCCCTTTGCCGCTGATGCCATCATGGAGGCGGCTGCCGCCGGTCTGCCGCTGATCATTGCCATCACCGAGGGCATCCCGATTCATGATATGTTGCGGGTTAAAGCCTATCTGGCTCACAGGCCCTCGCGCCTTATCGGTCCCAATTGTCCCGGGATCATTACTCCTGGTGAATGTAAGGCCGGGATCATGCCCGGTTCCATCCACCTCCCCGGTGGGCCGATTGGCGTCATTTCCCGTTCCGGGACGTTGACCTATGAGGTGGTTCATCAGTTGACTCAGCAGGACATTGGCCAGACTACCTGCCTTGGGATTGGCGGTGATCCGGTAAATGGTACTAGCTTTATCGATTGCCTGGGCGCCTTCGAGGCTGATCCGGCCACCAAGGGGGTGGTGATGGTCGGAGAGATCGGCGGCAGCGCCGAGGAGGAGGCTGCCCTGTTTATTCAACAGCAGATGACCAAGCCGGTGGTCGCCTTTATTGCCGGCCGCACCGCCCCGCCGGGCCGCCGGATGGGCCATGCCGGCGCTATTGTCAGCGGTAATTCAGGCTCTGCCCTGGTCAAGATCAATACTCTTCGCAGCCACGGCATCCATGTGGCGGAGGATCTCACCCGCTTTGGCCTCTTCTGCGCCGCGGCCTTTGCGGAGTGTTTGAGTGGCTGAAGAAAAGAGAGCAGGGCGGGCAATTTGTTTTTTGTTGCGCATGCAGATTGAATTGAATCCACATTACGGTGCGGATGATAACTTCATGCTGAAGTAATCTTGGAAGGAGAACGTATGAGTCACATATCGGATCAGGTACGCTATCGCGTCTTGATTGCCAAGGTCGGTCTTGACGGACATGATCGGGGTGCTAAGTTCATTGCCAGGGCATTGAGGGATCACGGATTTGAGGTGATCTATACCGGCATTCGTCGGACACCGGAGGAGATTGCCGTGGCGGCGGTGCAAGAGGATGTGGCGGCAATCGGCCTTTCGTCCTTGTCGGGAGCCCATTTGCGTCTTTTTCCGGCGGTGATTGACGCCTTGCGCACCATTGGCGCCGCTGATATTCCGGTTCTGGCCGGCGGAGTCATCCCGGAAGAGGACTTTGTGGTGCTTCAAGAGGCTGGCATTGCCGGGATCTTTACCTCTGGCAGTCCGCTCGAGACTATCATTTCCGCTTTTCGTGAGGCTTGTGCCAGGCACTGTCAGAGGTGCGAAGGTGAGGATCTGTGCTCGTAACGCCGGATACGCTCCTTGACGGGATCGCTCAGGGAGACCAGAGAAGCATTGCCCGGGCGATTTCCTTGATTGAAAACCACGCTCCTCAAGCCGATGCCATCTTGGCAGGTCTTGATTCTGCTGCCCTTGATCAGGTACTGGTGCTGGGCATCACCGGGCCTCCGGGCGCGGGCAAGTCAACGCTCACCAACCGGTTGATCAGTCATTTTTTAGGTCGGGGGGAGCGCATAGGGGTCATTGCTGTTGATCCGACCTCGTCCATCTCGGGTGGCGCTCTTCTTGGCGACCGGATCCGGATGATGGAGCACGCCGTCAACCCCAAGGTTATTGTGCGCTCCATGGCCACTCGCGGCAGGCTTGGCGGTTTGTGCAGCGCCACCGGCGGAGTGGCCAGGGTGATGGCTGCTGCCGGTTGTCGCTTGGTGATTATCGA
This sequence comes from Desulfobulbaceae bacterium, assembly GCA_013792005.1. Taxonomy (NCBI): domain Bacteria; kingdom Pseudomonadati; phylum Thermodesulfobacteriota; class Desulfobulbia; order Desulfobulbales; family Desulfobulbaceae; species Desulfobulbaceae bacterium. The sequence continues at coordinate 29,782 of VMSU01000223.1, read as the reverse complement.
GACTGTCGGAGTTGGGCAGGCTGAGATGGATATCGTCAGCTTGGCAGACCTTACCCTCTTGGTTCTGGCCCCAGGTCTGGGTGACGATATCCAGGCGATGAAGGCCGGACTCTTGGAAGTGGCAGATATCCTGGTGGTCAATAAGATGGATCTTCCTGGGGCTGAAGCATTGGCTCTTGATCTTGAGATGGCGGCACGGACGCGCGGTGTGGGCCGCCGGAGTAGTGTCGTTATCGCTATCTCGGCTACCGAAAATCAGGGGATAGCAGAACTTGGTGAGGCCATTGGTCATAAGGCTCAAGGCCTCTGCCAGAGTGGAGAACAGGAAAAAAGGCGGCGCTCTGCCATGCAGACAGAGGTTGTTGATTGGGCTCTTGAACTCCTGCGTCCCCGTTTGGCCAAAGCAGTGCAAGCCGGAGAGGATTTGTCCTTCGGGGACCCCAGGCAACGAGCCCGAGAGTTATTGCTGCGTATGGGTTTTATTGATTAATTGTAGCTACCTAGGTTGGCGGTGTTCAGTTGCCGGTTTACGGTTAACAAATCTTGGGTAGCCATAATTCATCGTATTATATTTGATATTAGTGTGTCATCACAGCGCTTGATAGGATCACTCGTCGTCAACTGTCAACCGTAAACCGACAACCTAAGCAGTTACGATTAATTATTATAATTCGGTGCGCATGATGATATGCGCATCTTTCAACCTGGTGGCGCCATGAGCAACGACCCCAATATTCGTGATTGGGAGGAGAAGGAATTGGCCGCAAGTCTTGGTCGTTTTCCTGAAAGACAAATCCCGTTTACCCACCACGGCGGTGAGGAGGTGGTGCGGCTCGGCCTGCCCGATCACCCTGACCAGCGTTATCTGGATGAGTGCGGTTTTCCTGGCCGTTACCCCTTTACCAGGGGGGTGCAGGCCACCATGTATCGGGGCCGGTTGTGGACTATGCGCCAGTACGCCGGTTCTTCCACTGCCGCCGAATCAAATCGGCGGTTTCGCTACCTCCTTGATCAGGGCACCACCGGGCTCTCCATCGCCTTCGATCTGCCGACCCAGATCGGCTACGACTCTGATCACTCTATGGCAATTGGTGAGGTCGGCAAGGTTGGGGTGGCAATTGACTCTCTGGCCGATATGGAGGTTCTGTTCGACCAGATTCCCCTGGACCGAGTCTCTACCTCAATGACCATCAATGCCCCAGCCGCGATACTGCTCGCCATGTATGTGGCGGTAGCCCGCAGGCAGGGTGTTGATCCTGCAAAGATCGCAGGCACCATTCAAAATGATATCTTGAAAGAGTATGTGGCCCGCGGGACCTATATCTTCCCGCCTCGGCCCAGCCTGCGGTTGATTACCGATATCTTTCGCTGGTGCCAAACTGAGGCGCCGAATTTCAACACCATCTCCATTTCGGGTTATCATATTCGCGAGGCCGGTTCCACCGCCGTTCAGGAGGTGGCTTTCACCTTGGCTGACGGCATTACCTATGTTCAGGCTGCCCTTGACGCCGGACTTGAACTGGACGCTTTTGCCGGGCGGCTCTCTTTCTTTTTCAACGCCTCGTCCGATTTTTTCGAGGAGGTGGCTAAGTTCAGGGCGGCCCGCAGGCTGTGGGCCAAGATCATGAAGGAGCGGTTCGGGGCTCAAAAGCCATCCAGCATGATGCTGCGCTTCCACACTCAGACCGCAGGCAATACCCTGACTGCCCAGCAGATTGACAACAACGTGGTGCGGGTCACCATTCAGGCCCTGGCCTCAGTTATGGGGGGCACCCAGTCGCTGCACACCAACAGCCGGGACGAGGCCTTGTCCCTGCCGACTGAGGACTCCGTGCGGATTGCCCTGCGGACGCAACAGGTCATTGCCCATGAATCCGGGGTTACCAGTACTATCGACCCCTTGGCCGGTTCCTATTTTATTGAGGGGCTTACTGATCGGATTGAGGATCAGGCCCGGGAGTTGATCGGGACGATTGATCAGCTGGGGGGCGTGGTGGCTGCCATTGAGGCCGGTTTTATTCAGCGTCAGATTGAAAACAGCGCCTATGAGTATCAGCAGGCTATTGAACGTGGTGAACGGATCGTGGTTGGAGTCAATAAATTTCAGGTTGATGAGGGGCCGAGGCCGCCGGTGGCCCGTGTCGATCCTGCCCTGGAAGAGGCCCAGGTTACGTGGCTGGAGAGGCTTAAACAAGAGCGGGATCAGGCACGGGTGACAGAGGCTTTGGAGCATTTAGGCCGTGCGGCCCGGGGCAGCGACAACCTGATGCCTCCGATCCTTGAGGCTGTCACGGCGTATGCCACTTTAGGTGAGATCTGTCAGGTGTTGCGAGAAATATTTGGAGAGTATCGTGACAGAGGGTAACAGATAATGGTAAAGAAAATTGATCATATCGGTATGGCGGTTCGTTCGTTGACTGAGGCTCGCCGTTTTTATGAGGAGGTTTTGGGGCTCACCTGCGATAAGGTGGAGGAGGTTCTGAGCCAGAAGGTTCGCATCGCTTTTTTTACTGTGGGCGAGGTCCACATCGAACTTCTGGAGCCGACATCAAGCGATAGCCCCATTGCCAAATTTATCGAGACCCGCGGTGAGGGCATTCATCACATTGCCTATGAGGTTGATGATCTTCGAAAAGAGCTTGTCCATGTCAGTGAAGAGGGTTGTCGATTGATTCATGAGACGCCGATAGCCGGTGCAGGTGGCAAGGAGATCGCCTTCCTCCACCCCAAGAGTACCTTTGGGGTCCTTACTGAGTTGGCGGCGAAGGGGTGACCGGCAGAAGGAAGGATTTACGATGTTGTGGACACCAAAAATTTGACTGGCTCGTAACAAGCTAACCAGGACAGCTACGTTATAATGTGTAGCAACGCAGTAGGTCGGGCTGTTGCGACACGATCAATTTTTTATTCTAAGGAGAAACGACCATGCATCACGGTCATGATAATTTACGTAAACTCGAGGTCATGCGGCAGGAGGCTTTGCTTGGTGGCGGCAGCGAACGGATCAAGGCCCAGCACGGCAAGGGTAAATTGACGGCTCGGGAGCGGATTGAGCTGTTGCTTGACGAGGGTTCGTTTGATGAGTTTGATCAGTTGATGACTGGACGTTCGCTCACCGGTGGCTGTGAAATTCCTGGTGACGGCGTCATTACCGGTCATGGGACCATCGATGGCCGTGAGGTATTTGTCTATAGTCAGGACTTTACCATCATGGGTGGCGCGTTGGGCGAGGCTCATTCCCAGAAGATCTGCAAGGTCATGGACCATGCCGTCCGGGTGGGCGCTCCGATTATCGGGCTTAACGACTCTGGCGGCGCGCGGATTCAGGAAGGGGTCGAGTCCTTGGCCGCCTATGGCGAGATCTTCAGTCGTAACGTATTGGCCAGTGGGGTAGTGCCGCAGATCTCCTGTATCATGGGGCCTTGCGCCGGAGGCGCTGTCTATAGTCCGGCCATGACCGATTTTACCTTCATGGTCGACCACACCTCCTATATGTTTGTTACCGGACCTAATGTGGTCAAGACCGTGACCCATCAGGATATCTCCGCTGACGACTTAGGCGGCGCTCAGGTTCACAGTGAGAAGAGCGGAGTCAATCATATCGTGCTGCCCAATGATGTTCTTTGTCTGCGGGAGGTGCGGCGGTTGATCAATTACCTGCCGTCCAACAACCGCCAGCAGGAGCCTATCATCGATCTACGTGATCCGGTAGACAGGATTGACCCTGCCCTTGACTTTCTGGTGCCGGCCAATCCGAACCAGACGTACGACATGAAGATCCTGATCACCAGTATCCTCGATGGGGCTGAATTCATGGAGATTCAGGCCCATTTTGCCAAGAATATCATTGTCGGTTTTGGCCGCTTGGGCGGACAGACTATCGGGCTTATCGCCAATCAACCGGCGGTGTTGGCCGGCGTGCTCGATATTCATGCCTCGGTCAAGGCGGCCCGCTTCGTTCGTTTCTGTGATGCCTTTAATATTCCCTTGGTATGTCTGGTCGATGTGCCCGGTTTCTTGCCGGGGCCGGAGCAGGAACACGGTGGTATTATTCGTCATGGCGCCAAGCTCCTCTATGCCTTTGTTGAGGCCACCGTGCCTCGGCTTACGGTGATTATTCGCAAGGCTTACGGTGGAGCGTATGTGGTGATGAACTCCAAGCATATCCGTTGCGATATCAACTTTGCGTGGCCGACGGCGGAAATCGCAGTCCTTGGTCCTAAAGGAGCGGCCCAGATCATTTATCGCAAGGAGATCGGTGAGGCAGAGGACCCTGACGCCATGCTGGCCCAAAAGACCGATGAGTATCGGGAGTTTTACGCCAACCCTTTCATGGCGGCCAAGCGTGGTTTTATTGACGACGTAATTCCACCCCGTGAGACCAGGCATCGCCTGATCCGCAGTCTACAGTTTCTGGAGGGTAAGCAGACCACCGGACCGTTCCGTAAGCACGGCAATATCCCGCTTTGATGGAGACTCTCCCCCTTCGGCTCCGCTCAGCAACGGTTACCAAGAGATCGTTGCTGAGCGGAGCCGAAGGGGGAGAGGTTTCTTGAGGCGAACCGAGCACACCTTCACACTATGAGATGTTGACCATGTTTACGAAAATTTTGATAGCCAACCGTGGCGAAATAGCCATCCGGATCATCAAGACCTGCAAGCGTCTCGGTATTGCCACCGTTGCCGTCTATTCCGATGTTGATGCCCGTTCGCTCCATGTCCGTGAGGCTGATGAGGCCGTCCATATCGGGCCGGCCCCGGCCACTTCATCCTATCTGGTTATTGATAAGATCGTGGGCGCAGCCCTTGAGCATGGGTGTCAGGCCATTCATCCCGGCTATGGCTTCCTGTCTGAAAATGCCGGGTTTGCCGAAGCTGTGACCAAGGCGGGGATCGCCTTCATTGGTCCCAAGGCGAGCGTAATTGCTGCCATGGGCGACAAGATCGAAGCCAAACGCCTGGCGATTAAAGCCGGTATCCCTGTGGTCCCCGGTCACAATGAGGCGGTGTCGGACTTGGAAGAGATTGAGACCATTGTCGCTGCTATCGGTTATCCCATTATCTTTAAGCCGGCAGCGGGCGGCGGCGGTCGGGGGATGCGGGTGGTTACTGCTTCTTCGGAACTGGCCACTTCTCTGGGCCTAGCCAAGAGCGAGACTAAAAAGGCATTTGGCGATGATCGTATTTTTCTTGAACGTTATATTACCTCGCCACGCCATATCGAGATTCAGATCATTGCCGACCAGCACGGTAACGTGGTCTCCCTCGGCGAGCGTGAGTGTTCGATTCAACGTCGTCACCAGAAGGTGATCGAAGAGGCGCCATCGCCAGCCATCAGCCCTGAGCTGCGGCAAGAGATGGGAGATCTGGCCTGCGCTCTGGCCCGTGAGGCGGGTTACGCCAACGCCGGGACTGTCGAGTTTATCCTCGATCAAAGCGGGGAGTTCTTTTTCATGGAGATGAACACCCGGCTGCAGGTGGAGCACCCGGTGACCGAGATGGTGACTGGCCTCGACTTGGTGGAGCTGCAACTTAGGGTGGCAAATAACGAACTGCTACCTATTCGCCAGGAGGAGGTGGTGATCTCGGGCTCGGCTATCGAGGCCCGAATCTGTGCTGAAGACCCGATCCGGAATTTTCTTCCCGCCACAGGGATGGTTACCCGTTATTCAGTCTTGCGGGGGCGGGACCTGAGGCTTGATAGCGGCATTGAGGCCGGCAGCCAGGCCACGGTCTACTATGATTCCCTTCTGTCCAAGGTTGTCTGCCACGGTCCCAGTCGCGAGGAGGCTCGGCGTTCTCTGGTTCAGGCGCTGAACCGTTATCATCTTGAGGGGGTGACAACCAACATCGATTTTGTTAACTCCATTCTTAATCATCCCGCTTTCATCGAGGGCAAGTTTTCGACCAGCTTCATTGACGAGCATTTCGAGGGCGGCATGGCCAAAATAGATCCGCCCATGCACCATCTCGAAGCTATGGCCATTGCCTCTACCTTAGTCTATCACAATCGCAAGAATTTGATGCGCGAGTCGTTGCGGTCTGTCGCCGCCAAGGTAGGCTCGGCTCGCCGTCAGGCCAACTGGCAGCGCTATGTGGTGAAAGGGGAGGCTAACACCTTTAAGGTCGCGTTGTGTGGACAGTTGGGGAAACCGGAGTGGCAGTTCACGGTCAATGACACCCCGTATCAGGTTGTGGTGCCGGACTTTGAGTTCTACCGCCGTAGGCTCAGGGTCGAGATTAACGGTCAGGTCGAGTATTTTCGTCTGCAGTACCGGGAGAATTTTATCTGGGCCGCCTTCTGCGGGTTATCGAGGATCTTTGAGGTCTACAGCCCTCGGGAGTGGGAATTGGCCCAGTACATGCCCACCGAAAAGAAGACCATCGGCAAGAAGAGTCTGCTCTCGCCGTTGCCCGGCATGGTGGTAGGAATCCTGGCCAAGCAGGGGGAGCGAGTCTATCGGGGGCAGGATCTTCTGGTGATCGAGTCGATGAAGATGGAGAGTGGGGTGCCCAGCCCCAGGGATGCCATTATAGAGGAAGTTTGCTGCCGGATCGGCACTGCCGTCAACACTGGAGATCTGTTGATCTCTTTTGGTGAGGTTGGACCTGAGACAGAGAGATGAGAGGGTGCGGCTAAGGAGTTGTTCGCGTGAACTCTGCAAAAGTTCACCGCATTCACTCCCAGGCGTCTGGTTGGGCAATTTTTTTTATTGCATCTGAAATGGAGGTTCCATTGTAGGCCATCCTCTTGATGGCGTCACCAATAGAATGGGGCAGGACAATTATACATTGTCCTGCCCCATTCTTATTTCTTATGTATGTTCGTTAGGTGTCGATAAACGGTCTCTTACTCAGACATTGGCGGATTGAGTGGCCAATAAGGTTTCAACCTGTTGTTTGGAAAGGTAATTCCGCTTAATCGCAACTTGATCGAAGGTACTATCCTGCTCACCTTCCAGGCAAAAGCGGATCTGGTTGATTTCCTCAGCAGTCAGCCAGTTTCTCCTCTGGGCCATTTGCGCAATGTTGTTAAAGTTCATGCTTGAGGTAGTGGCAAAGCTCTCATTCGTATCTTTAACAGTGTCTTGGACGAGCGCATGATCATAAAATTCACGTTTCAAATTGACAATCCACGCCGGGATAGAGATGGCGAAGAAAATAACACCGGCAATCATCGCCTTCTGCCAGACAAATCCTTCCATGGCCACACCAAAAGGATAGGCCAGCATAGCGAAATAGAACATTGACATCACGATACATATGGCCGTTTTTTTCTCTGCAGACATTGTTTGGGTGGTTTCGTTCTTGTTCATGGCACACCTCCTGGTTTATGTGTTGTCTATTCGTAAATGCGTCTCTTAATCTCTCTCTGTTCCGTTGACTTCAGGTAATAGCAAGGATGGTGCCATGAATCACAAAACAGGAAATGATCAATGCTGGCAGGGGGTTTGGTGGCGAAACTAAGCTTTAGACGCTGGCAAGCCAAGCGTCATCATCTTGTTGGTTGTTGCAATTCTGCAATTAAGAGGATTGCATGAGTGCAATCTTGCAATGTGCGACTACGCTGTTCAAGGTTCGATAATCTTTCAATCGTAAAAGCAGGGGAGGGTGTCCAGGGTCTTCATTATAGGGGCTTGGACCGGTTGACACTCTTCGAGCGGCTGTTTTTTAATTTGATATCGGCGCTCGTAAAAGATCATTTCTCCAGCAGCGAATATCTTTAAATGGGGGTATCAGCTTCACTTTTCTCCTCTGATCGTAAAGCGCTTGCGACAATATGCCACGTTTTCAAGAAGGATAGTCCGTGGTAACAACCATCTTACTATGTGGTAAAGGATAATGTCCATCTTACGAAAATGTCGTGGGCAGCTTTAATTGTGGAGCAGAGTTAAACTGAGGAGAGAAATGTGAAGATTGTCGGAATTATTGGGGCTGCAGCACTGTTCGCAGCTCCTGCCTCCGCTGCTGAGGTGACGCAGCAGCTGGATGCAATCAGTGTGACAGCTACTCGGCTTGAGAGAGAGAGTGCCGAGGTGCCGGCTTCTATTACTGTGGTCGGGCAGGATGAGATCAAGGATTCAAAGATGTTCAACTTGAAAGATGCCCTCACGGGTACTCCTGGGGTCTTGATCGACACCAAAAACCAGGGGTATGACTCGCGATTGATGATTCGTGGCGCCGGCCTTAAGGCCAGTTACGGTATCCGTGAGATCATGGTGCTCTTGGACGGGGTGCCGATTACCGACCCGGACAGCTTTACCCGCCTTGATTTCATTGATACCCAACTGATCGACCGAATCGAGGTCGTCAAGGGCCCCAACTCCACTCTCTGGGGCGCCAACGCAGCAGGGGGGGTGATCAATATCATCTCTAAAGATCCGCTCAAGGAACAGGGAGGGATTGCCAAGGTTGGCTTTGGGACCGAGGATACTGAAAATTTTCATCTCTCTTATAACGGCGCTGTGGGGGACAAGTGGTTCTATTCGGCAAGTGGCAGTCGGCGGGAGTCGGAGAACTCGTGGCGACGGCGGAATGAGTTTGATACTACCCAGTTTTCTTTAAGTCCAACCATGGTCCTTGAGGACGGCGCCTCATGGTCAACACGGATCAGCTATTCCGACGCGAACTTACAATTGCCGAGCGCGCTCAACCAACAGCAGTATGAGAGCTATCTTCAAACTGGCGAGGCAATGGAAGACGACGGGCCGTGGCAGTACTCAGGGCGTTATTCCGACTCGGTTTTTGTGAGCAGTAAAGTGAACAAGGAGTTTGGCGATTTCGAGATCGTCCCGATCCTTTTCTTCAACCATTGGACCCATAACCACCCAGTGACAGGCCGTATCAATGATTCGGATACCAACAGCATCGGCACTGACCTTCAGCTCAACTACAAACATACGATGTTCAGTCGTGAGGGGGTGGCAACCGGTGGGGTAACTGTCCGTTTTGACGATTCCGATACCGACTACTTCCAGTACGCAGATTATACTACAATTTTTCCTACCACCCGGATCGCTGCGGTGCTTTCTGACAGGAAGGGTGTTCTGTCCGAGAAGAATACTAGACAGACCTTGCTCTGGGGCGCCTATATTCAGGAATCGTTGCGGCCGGCCGAGAAATGGCTGGTTGACGTTGGTGTGCGCTATGACAAGGTGGACTTCGACACCGAAGGGACCATCTGGAGTGAGTATGATTATGCTAAGGGGAGCTACACAGCCTACAACGCCCTGGGCACGAACCTCTCCGTCGAAAAGACCTACGAGGCAATCTCGCCCCGGATCGGCGTCTCCTGGGAAGTGGCGCCCGACACCAATCTTTTCACCAATGCCTCTACCGGCATTCAGACTCCGACCGATAGTGAACTCACCGACAATCCCGACCTATCGTTGGTCAAGGTGCAGAGCTATGAACTGGGCCTGAAGGCCAAGCGCGGCATCTTAGCGATTGATACCTCGGTCTACTTTTCGCCGGTGACGGACGAGGTGGTAAAGGTGGTGGGGGAAAATAACAATACGAGCTATGTCAACGCCGGAAAGACCGAGAAGAAAGGATTCGAGGCTGCCGCCACATTCACACTTCCACGTGGCTTTGATCTTGGAGCCAACTACTCCTACACCGATTATACCTTTGATGAGTTTTCTGAACCTGTCCGGATCGGGGCTAAGGTTATTGATGTCGACCGTACCGGGAACACCTTGCCGTACATCCCCACCAATCAGTACTCTCTTTCCCTTGGTTATCATCATGCCTGTGGCTTCAAGGCCAAAGTTCAGTCTCAGAGCTGGGGCGAGTATTACATGGATAATGCCAATACCGAAAAATACGCGGGCTACGATTTCGTAACCGGTCTGATGCTTGGATTTGAAACAGGGGGATGGGATTTTACGGTCAATGTCGACAATGTCTTTGATGATCTCTATTCGGTGGAAACAACTAAGGACACCGCAGGCAAAGTGTTGTATCGACCTGCAGCCCCACGCTCTCTCATGGCTCGCGTGGTCTACCGGTTCTAACCGGTGGCAGGGGTGGTGGATGACTTAATCATGCAATTTCGATTGGTTACGAGATTATTCCTTGTGGCGGTCACAGCGAGTGCTCTTTGTTGCTCCGGGAGTGCCGTTGCGGCAGTTCAGCCTCTGTGGTTGGGCCTTGCTCCGAATGGCGGCAAGGCGGCAGGCTCCCCGATAGCGAAAGGGGGAAAGAAAGAAGAGCAGAAGCCGTCTCGGGAGACAGAAGTCAAGGGTGAGTCCGCCGGTAAGGCCAAGAGTGCTTCCGGTGGACACTGGCACGGCGCTGGTGGAAAACCGGAGCGGTTTGAGTCAGGACATCGGCCCTTGCCGGTGCGCACCTACTATCTCAAATCGCCGTTGGGAAGTGGTGCGACGGTAAACGCTCTGGTTCAGAAGGCAGACGGATCGGTGATGCCGGTCGAGCCCGCCCAAGAGGCGGGAAATGTGAAGATTAGTTTTCCTGCCTCGATGGGGGAAGGGCCGATGCACGGACCGAACAACGTTTATGTCGTGGAGAGCCAGGTGAAAGGAGATATCTTGGTCCTGCGCACTGCCAAATGGTGTACCTTGCACCATAACTGTGGGTGGGGGCATGATCATAAATTTGATTCTGAGCGTATTGCCCCCCGCAGTTGCCTTGTGGTGCCCTTCGAGATAGTGGTCCGGGACCTTTGGGATGGTAATTTTCATTCGCGACTCATGTCGGGCGATATGCTTGCACTTGACGTCCTCTATCAAGGCAAGCCCGCTCCTTTCGCAACGGTCAGGGTGACCTCGGAGAAGGGGTGGAGCCGTGAGGTGACCACTGATGCTGATGGTCATGCTGCGGTACAGCTGATTCGCGACTATTACCCTGCTTCTTGGTCTCTCTTTGAGCGTAATCAGCTCGGCGAGGTGCGGATCGAGGCCCGTTACGCGGTTGACCAGGTCGGGTCCTTCAATGGGCTGGATTATCGCCGCGTCGAGATGGTTTCTACCTTTCCCTGGCGCTATAATCCTGCCCGTCGTGAGTACACCTCGTTAGTCTACGGGTTGCTGATCGTAACCGTTGCCATGGCCGTGTCCGGTCTTGGGATCTATATCCACCGAGAACGCCGGCGGCGGCCGCGGCGAGAGATCGTCTTTGATGAAGAGTAGTATTTGTCAACGGCTGGATAACGGCAGCGTCTCATGGCTTCGGCGGTGGGTTCAGATCGTATTTTTCCTGCTTCTTGTGTTTGGGGGCATGGTGGCAATCAACCTCGGCAACCAGCTGCCTACCTTCGCCTGCGTCTTCGATCAAGAACGAGGGGGCTCGTGCTATCTCATGGGGTTTCAGCATCAAATGGCGTTGCCCTATGCTCAGCTCTTCTCAGGGCGTGGGATTGGCGTATTGGTAGGGCTTGCCACCTTTGTCGGGTTTTTCCTCATCTTGAATAAGGCGTGGTGCGGCTTTGCCTGTCCGCTTGGGACTCTGCAGGACTGGCTCACCATTCTAAGGAAAAAAATGGGTATCCGCTATGGTGCCTTTGCCCCGTCCGTCTTCACTCGTCTTAAGAAGATCAAGTATCTGCTGCTTGCCCTGCTTATCATGCTGCCCATGGCCATGGGTAACTCGATAGCCGGTCTACCGAAGCTCAACCACGATTTTGAAGTTCCCTTCTGTATGATCTGTCCAGGTCGGACAGTGTTGCCGCTTTTTACCGGCGACTTGTCGCAGTTGGTGATTGATTTCAGTTCGAAGACTAAACTGGTGTTGACTGCCCTCGGGATGGTGGTGACCGGACTCTTTTTTGTTGGTTCCTTTGTGAAACGCCGTTTCTTCTGCCTTTTCTGCCCGATGAGCGCCTTTCACTACATTTTCACCAAATTGGGACTTCTGCGGCTGGTTAAGGATGGAGGCAGATGCACCCGTTGCGGCAACTGTTTCCGGGCCTGCGATGTTGGTATCCATGCCATTGCCGATGATGTTGTAAGCCGCAATATTGTAAAGGATGACTGTATGATGTGTTTTAAGTGTGTTGAAGTCTGTCCTGAGGATCGCTGCCTGCAGGTGCGCTTCCTCGGGGCGCCGGTCTATACCTCCACTGCCACAGGTTTTTTTCGCAGACAGGATGGAGAGGGTCATGAGCACTGATCGAAAAGCGCGGGTCAGTCGCACAGCTGCCCTCCACCTTGCCATGGAGAGTGAGGAGATGTTGCGCAGGATCGAGGGGTTTCCTGACAATCCGGTGGCCATGGGATATTTTTATGATCTTTTCCGCTCCCGGGGAAAAGGTGAGAGCCGGCCGTCAGGAAAAGGAAAGGCGGTTGGTACCCTCTGCGTGCAGGTGCCCGAGGAGCTGATCCGTGCTTGTGGCGCCCGTCCGGTGCGTCTTTGTAGCGGCGCTCAGGCCCACGAGTCGGTGGGCGCTGAGATTATGCCGGCCAAATCCTGCCCCTTGGTCAAGGCCACCCTCGGGATGCTTGAGTCAGGAGGTCAGCTCGAAGACCTTTGCGGTATTGTGGTGCCAACCACCTGTGATCAAAAGCGGAAGATGGCCTCTCTGCTCGCCAGTCACGGGTATCCCGTCCATCTCCTTGAGATGCCGCCGGTGAAGGACTCGGAAGGGGCGCGTTTCTACTGGCAGGAGTCGGTAAAGGAATTGGCTCTTACCCTTGAGAAATGGACAGGCGTTCGGCTTAACCGTAAATCAGTCCAGGCCGCAATTCTCGAACGTTCTCAGGCCAGCCGGGTATTCCAGCAGCTGTATGCCTTGCAGTGCAGCCAGCCCGCACCCTTGGCTGGCAAGGATCTGCTGCTTGTTGCCAACAGTTATTTTTTTGATGATATCAATTGCTGGCGTCAGGCTGTGGCAACGCTTTGTATGGAACTTGAGGCCAGGGTTGCACGCGGTCAAGGGGCAGGCGCACGGCAGGCGCCTCGCATCCTCTTTACCGGCTCGCCGCCGATTTTTCCTAACCTCAAGGTGCCGGTGCTGGTGGAAGAGGCAGGGGCGGTGATTGTTGCCGATGAACTTTGCTCCTCGGCCCGGCTCCTGCACGATCAGGCGATTATTGGCGAGGGCACGCTTGCCGACATGATCCCGGCTCTTGCCGATCGTGCACTTAAACCCTGCACCTGTCCGTGTCTGGCTGATAACCGTGACCGGGAGCGTCGCCTCCTTACCCTTGCCGATGATTATCAGGTGGACGGCGTCATCTATCAGGCCTTTTCCGGGTGCCTCCCCTATGAACTTGAACAGCGGCAAATTGGAGCCGGGTTGGCCCAAAAGGGGGTACCTATGCTTTACGTGGAGACCGATTACAGCCCTGAGGATATGGGTCAGCTCTCTACTCGGGTTGAGGCATTTCTGGAGTCGATTCGGACACGTAAGTATCATAAGGGAGTGAAAAAGTGAAGAAATTTGCAGGGATCGACATTGGTTCAACCTCAATTAAGATCGCCATCACTGACGAAGAAGGCACACTTGTCGCCCACCGGATAACCCCGACCGGGAGTCTTTTTCACAAAAATACCGTTGCTGCCTTCGAGAGCCTCCTGCATGAGGCAGGGATCGGTCGTGAAGAGATCGGGGCCATTGTCTCTACTGGTTATGGACGTAAATTATTCAAGGAGGCCGATCTTTCGGTGAGTGAGATCACCGCAAACGGTGTCGGCGCCGCCAATCTCGGTCACTCGGCTGTGCGGACGATCATCAATATCGGCGGCCAAGATCTGAAGGTTATCCGTCTTGATAATGACGGTCATGTCAGTGATTTTGCGATGAACGACAAGTGTGCTGCCGGTACCGGCCGCTTTCTGGAGATGACAGCCCGTAACCTTGAGATCGAGGTGGATGAACTGGGCAGCTATCATGAAAATTCGCGGGGCGTGCCAGTGGTGATCAACTCCACCTGTACGGTCTTTGCTGAGAGCGAGATCATTAGTCTGTTGGCAGCTGGTCACGCCAAGGAGGATTTGGTGGCCGGGATCCATTATGCCATTGCCCGGCGGGTTGCGCGTCTGGCCCGGCGACTTGGGGTTGAGGATACGGTGCTTTTCGACGGTGGCCCGGCAGTGAACCGTGGACTCGTCATTGCCCTTGAGGATGAACTGATGCGGGAGGTGGTGGTGCCGGAGCTGCCGCAGCTCACCACGGCCTATGGCGCTGCACTGCTGGCAGGTGAATATGTAGACACCGAGGTTGAACGCTGTTGTGCCTGATTTCGTTGCTCTTTTTTTGCTTGGACTCGTCTCCGGGGCGACGGTATGCAGTCTGGGCTGTCTCCCCCAATTAGGGCCGTATCTCCTCGGCTCCGCGGATGGTTTTCGTGAGGGATTTTACTCAACACTAAGTTTTCTCGTGGGCAAGCTGTGGGTCTACGCCATGTGGGGCGGGCTTGCCGGTGGGGTTGGCGCTGCTCTCCTTGGTCAGGAGCTGCATGGTGAGCGGTGGGCGGGTCTCTTCTTGGTTGTAGCAGGGATCTTGCTACCGGTTTTTAATCGCCGGAAGTGCCCGCAAAAGCTTGGTGCCATCGGGAATCGGGGGACACTTTTTACCTTGGGCGCAGCCACCAGCCTTTTGCCCTGCCCATCCCTGCTTGGACTTCTCGCTGTCGCTGCCGGTTCAGGGTCAGTAGTTCTCGGGGCGACAAGTGGCGCATCTTTCGGGGTCGGTATTGTCTGTTCGCCGCTGCTTATTGCAGGAGGGGGCTTAGGGATGCTCGCCGGTCGCCTGCGGCTGGAGGTGGGGGGGATGCAGAGAATTTTTCAAGGGTTTGCCATGTTGATGCTGATCAGCATGGGAGTGCGATTGTTATTGGAGGTGTCATAGGATGGAATGGTTAAAGGTGTCGATCGATTACGGGGTGATCGGTCTGCTCGTGATTATGAGTGTGGTGGGGATGGGGCTTGCTGTTGAACGTTTCTTGGTTTACCGCCAAGTACGGGTTGAGAATTTTGCTAACCGGAAAAGTCTTGAACTGGCCCTAACCCATAAATTGCATCTTATTGCAACCATCGGCAGTAATGCCCCGTATATCGGTCTCTTGGGTACTGTTATGGGTATTATGCTCACTTTTTATACCATGGGCCGGGAAGGTATGACCGATGCCAATAAGATTATGGTGGGGTTGGCTTTGGCTCTCAAAGTCACGGCTGTTGGTCTGCTCGTCGCCATCCCGGCGGTGGTTTGCTATAATTTGTTGTTGCGTCGGGTGAAGGTGCTGCTCCTTGAATGGGATATTTATCATGGATGAGAGGGGCTTTGAAAGCATGAACGTTATCCCTCTGGTAGACGTGATGCTCGTGCTCTTAACTATCGTTCTCACCACCTCGACCTTTATCGCCGTGGGCGCGATTAAGGTCGAATTGCCGCAGGCCATGGCTGAGGCGAGTCAAGTGCAGAAGCCGTTAACGGTAACAATTGATCGGGCGGGGACGATTTTTCTGGCTGAAGAGCCGACTACGCTCGAAGCCCTCGGCATGGTATTGGCCGCAGCCGCCAAGGAGACACCGATCCTCATCCGGGCTGA
This sequence comes from Desulfobulbaceae bacterium, assembly GCA_013792005.1. NCBI lineage: Bacteria > Pseudomonadati > Thermodesulfobacteriota > Desulfobulbia > Desulfobulbales > Desulfobulbaceae > Desulfobulbaceae bacterium. The sequence continues at coordinate 14,273 of VMSU01000223.1, read as the reverse complement.
TCGTCAGATCGAGCTGCAGGGGTTTGTCGATGTCCTTGATCGGGTCAAGAACTTAGGTTTCACTACCGTGAGCCTACAGACGGAGGTATTGCCATGAGGGTGCAGACTTTTGGTTTTTCTACCTCACTCTTAGTGCATGGGCTCTTCGGATTGTTGCTGTTTTCTCTGGCTACGGGGGTGCCGGAGGCGCCAGCGCCAAAGGTCATTGATCTCTCCATCCTGGCCGGTCCAAAATCGGCCCCGTCTCCCGCTGTGGCAGCTCCTCCCGAACCAGTGGCACGTGTTGTTCCAACGCTGCCGGTGGCGCCGGAGGTGGTGAAACAGGAAGTTATCCCTCCCCGGAAACAAAAAAAGGTAGTGAAGAGGTTAGTTAGGCCCATCCCGGAAGCGGTGAAAATCCCCGCCCCGGTTCAGGTGGCAGCGGTAGAGGTGGAGGAGCCAAGTGCGCCAATAGTCAGCGAAACGCCGGAACCGCAGGCGTTGACCTCTACCCCCTCACCTCCTGCGCAGTCGACTATGGCGAGGAGTGAGGGAGTGGCGTCTGCTCAGGCTCAGGATTCGCCTGTCGCAGTCGCATCGGGTGGAACCGGCACGGCGCAAACCGCCGAGGAACGTTGGCGTCAGGAACATTTTGATTTCATCAAGGAGGCAATCCGCAAGAATATGACCTACCCGGTCATAGCTCGCAAGAACGGCTGGCAGGGCAGGGTGCTGGTATCTTTCGTGATCTGCCAGGATGGGCAGGTTAAAGATATCCGGATCGAGAAAAGCTCCGGTTTTGCGCTTCTAGATAAAAATTCCGTTTCCATTATCAAGCAGTCCGCCCCTTTCCCGAACCCGCCAGTTCAGGCTACCCTCATCGTGCCAATCGATTATACCCTAGGCTGAATGGTATAGTCGGTGGGAGCATTGCTGCTTGGCGCAGAATCTATGAGTTCATCCTGGCGAAATCTTCTTCGTCAGGGCGGGAAGATTTATTGAAAAAAGAATAATCACTTGTGTATTTTATTAGGTAGACAATTCTCATTTTACCTAATAGATTTCTGTCTATTTTTGTCAGCATGCTTGCGTATCTTGGAGTCACGATGAGCGGAAAGAGATTGATTCATCGGATCTTTTCGGCTAATAGTTGAGAATTCCTGTTCTCCTTAGCCGTTGAGTAGGGGCTAGGTGCGGCGTGCTAAGACTGGATTTCTGCTTTTCCTGAACATTGTCAGTGGTCTTCCTTCATGCCTTCCTGGTGGCGAAAATATGAATTTTTTTGGATTAGGAGGTGATTCTTGGCTTTGCCAAGATCTTCCTGGAAATGATCTCTTGTCTCCCCCTATTTTTACTCCCAGTAGTATCATGATTAAGCTGAAAGCGCTAAGCTCTCAATCTGTCTCGCAATGAGTCGGCTGGTTATAACTGCCGGTGAATATTGTTACAGCAAGGCACCTGACATCTTGGAAACCTTTCTTGGCTCCTGTGTCGGAGTTGCCATCTATGACCCACGCCGCCAACTCGGCGGACTGCTTCATATTATCCTTCCCCTCGGTTCTGAAGAGAAAGAAGAACAACACCCTGTCTCTTACGCTCGAAGTGGGGTGCCTTTCATACTGGAAAAACTTATCGAGGCTGGTTGCCGTAAGGATCATTTGCAGGTGGTCTTGGCGGGAGGCGCCCATATTCGGACTTTGGGCAGCGGACCAAACCTGCAAATTGGGCAGCGGAATCTTCTCGCCCTTAGAGGGATATTCAGCTCTCTGAATATCCCGATTATCCACGAGGAAGTGGGCGGTGATTGTGGCCGTTATATGTCTTTTGATCTTAGTGATGGACGAGTTGCCGTCCGTTCTGCCTGTTCCGGGCACGCTCAATCTCGCTCTGCCGCATCGACCATTGGCCCTGAGTTAGTGTCCAAGGCGATTGCCGAATTGAAGCCGGTTTCCGATGCTGCCATGCAGGCATTGGTCTTGGCTCAGGATCAAAATAGCAGTTTTCGACAGATCGAGCGACTCATTCTTCAGGATCAGGTCCTTTCTGCAAGTATGCTCCGGTTGGTCAATTCCGCTTATTATAATATGCCCTATCCGGTCAGTACAATTTCTCAATGCCTGACCCTGTTAGGTTTGAAGGCCTTTCGGAAGTTGGTGATGCAGCTTATGGTCCATCATCATTTCGCGCGGAAATTGTATGCTTACTCTATGGAGACCGGAGCACTTTTTCATCACTCGGTGGCCTGTGCTAAAATTGCTGAGTTGCTGGTCGGCGCCAAGGCACCTGAGCAGCAGGAAAAGGCGTATCTGGCCGGGCTGATACACGATATTGGCAAGGTGGTGCTTGAACGCTGTGCCGGTCAGTGGTTTCCGAAGATTATGGATATGGTTTTGTTTCAAGGGGTCGAGTTCCATCAAGCGGAACAACAAGTGTTGGGCATTAATCATTCGGAAGTCGGTCGTCAGGTGGCGGAGTTGTGGAACCTGCCGACTGGTTTGGGGGAGGCAATTGCCTTGCACCACCATCCCAGGCAGGCCAGTCAGTCTGGCCTGCTGGTCTGTGCGGTCCATGTGGCAAATATATTATGCTGCCTCTTGGGCGTGGGTTTGTCTTCGGACACCATGGCCAATGGCGCCGACCCTTGGGCCTTCAGGGAATTGGGTCTGAATGACCAGGAAGTTGACGCTATTTTAGCAGCCGCTCCGGCGCTTATAGGTATTCATGTTCAGTGAACACGAGGAAGCAGTGCTCTGCCGGGTAATAACCTTGGCCCAGCAGTGGTCGGGATGTAATTTTACTCGCTATAATTCGTCTACCTTGCGTCGGCGCGTGGAGCGGCGAATGATTGATGTTCGATGCCAATCAGTAGGTGATTACCTTGTTTTTCTTGAGAATCATCCGTCCGAATATCGGAAACTGATCTCGGCGATGACCATCAAGGTGAGTCATTTTTTTCGCGATCCCGAGGTGTTTACGCTTATCGAACGACTGATTTTGCCGAAAATTATGGAGAGAACGACCACCTCCAGGCGGGCTGCGGTGCGGATCTGGAGTTCTGCCTGCGCCTCTGGTGAGGAGGCGTATTCTCTGGCTATTCTGATTGCGGAATTGTTGGACCAACAAGCTGCGCCTCACCAGGAGGTAACCATCCTTGCCACTGATCTTGATTGCGACAGCCTGGCCTTTGCGGCAGAGGGAATTTATCACGAGGAGAGCCTGCGGCACGTCCCAGAGTCAATTCGTAACCGTTATTTTAGACAACCGGATTCCCTGTCGTGTCATTATTGGCAGGTAACGCCTGAGCTGCGGCGGATGGTGAGCTTTGTTTCGTTCGACTTGACTAATCCGTCCCGATTATCTCCCCCGAGCGGTATTTTTTCGGAGTACGATTTTATTTTGTGCAGAAATATGCTTATTTATTGCCAGCATTCACTTAAGGTTGATATACTTCGTCGTTTTTACTTATGCCTATGTGCTGACGGGTATTTGGCCCTTGGTAGGTCCGAGTCCCTCCCTCAGAGCTATCAGGGGCATTTTTGCCCGGTTGATTCTCGCCTGAAAATTTACTTAAAAAAGGAGATGTTGTGATGTCTTGGAATATGTATCAGGGTCCTTTACAAAATATTTTTGACGAAAGTGGGATTCTGAAGCACGACACCATGGTGCAGATGCATAAACAAACCTTAAGCGCCATGCGGGTTCTTGATCGAGATTTTATTATTGTCATTCAGAATCCGGCGATGGATAAGGTCGTGAAGCAGCCGATGTCTTTGGCTGTTGGAAAAAAATGTTTCGACGTGGCGCGGTCGCGGGAGTTTTGTCATACCGATCTGTGCCCCCATGTTCAGATTATGTCTGGTAAGGCAAGTGTCGAGCAAACTTATCATTGTGAACTGTGGGATGGGAGCGGGTTTCCCGCCTGGGTATTGGCTACTCCTTTTTATGATGAGAATTACAAATTGGCCGGTTCTCTGCAATTAATCCGGGATGAAACCCACTTGATGGAGATTAACCATGCCATCGAGCAGAAAAACCAGGAGTTGGAGCGACTTCTTCGGCTGGCCAGTGGACAGAATGAAATTATCAAAGTCTTGAATCGGGAAACCCGTCTTGAAGACCTCGCGACTAATATTCTCCGTCTCATACCTCGGTACACCTCTGTGGTCACCGGGGTTATCTATTTTTTTTCCGAAACGGACCAGCGGTTGGTTCCGCTGGCAACCCAAGCTCTGTCCTGTCCTGCCCCCGAGTTTATCTTGGGGCAAGGGGTGCCGGGTGAAGTCGCCCTGAGGAAGGAGGCAATTTTTGTCTCGAATCTGCCGGAAAGCTTCCTGGCCTTTCGTTCTGGCACTGGGGTGGCACAACCGCCCCATATCGCCTGTCTCCCCATTCAGGTGGCAGAAGGGTTTCTGGGGGTGATGGAACTTGCCGCATTCCAGCCTTTTACCGATGAGCGGTCGTTTCTTGAGGATGTCGCCCTCCAGCTGGGTATTGCCATGCAGAACGCCATCAGGAGGAAACATACGGAAGATTTGGCCGTTGAAGTGCAGGCCAGCAATAGAGTCCTTGAGGCCCAGAATGACGAACTGAGAGCCCAGAGCGAGGAACTCATCGCTCAGAGTGAGGAGATTCAATCCCAGGCTGAGGAACTCATTGCCCAGAGAGATGCCTTGGAGCGCAAGACAGTGGAGGCGGATGAGGCCAATAGGATGAAATCGATCTTCTTGTCCAACATGTCACATGAACTGCGCACGCCATTGAATGCTATTCTCGGCTTGACTCGCCTGATGGGGGACGGTGTCGCTGGCCAGACCAACGCACAGCAGGACCAGTATCTGGAAGTGGTGATGCGTAATGCCGGGAATCTTTTGGACTTGATCAACGATATCCTGGATCTGGCCCGGATCGAGACCGGCCGGGAAGAGGTGCGGTTTGATCAGATCCAGGTGCGTGGTTTTCTGGAAGCGCTTACTGCCAGCATCAAATCAATGGCTGAGCGTCATGGTCTTGAATTCGTGCTCCAGATTGTCCCTGAGATCTCCATGATTGTTAGCGACGAGCGGAAACTCGGGCAGATCCTCACCAACCTCCTCGGCAATGCCATTAAATTTACCTCAAAGGGCGCCATCACCCTCTCCGTTCAGATTCAGGAGAGAAAGGGGAGAGGCTTCATCCATTTCACTGTCCAGGATACTGGGATCGGTATTCCCCAGGATCAGTTAGAGCAGATTTTTGAACCATTTTTCCAGATTGATGGTTCGGCCAGCCGCAAATATAAGGGCTCCGGCTTGGGCTTAAATATTTGCAAGAAGCTTGTCGTGTTACTCGGAGGGGAGGTCAAGGTGGTTTCCGAGCTTGATCGGGGTTCGACTTTTACTGTTATTGTCCCGGTTGATCGCCGGAGAAAAAACCGCCTTCCTGATCATGCCTGGCAGGAAAAACTCAGGTGGATGTTTCAAGGGGGAGCTGCCGAGCCTGAGCAACAGACGGTTTTCCCAGCGCCTGGAGTGATGCTGGCTCAGCATCACGATGATCGACTTGGAAAATATAACACCGGTATCCATATCCTCCTGGTCGAGGACGATATGATCTCCGTCCGGGAACTGGGGGTCCATTTGCGCGAGGCCGGCTACCGTATATCCTTTAGCCTCGATGGGAGCATCGGGCTGCAGCTTCTCGAAAAAGAAAAACCGGACCTGGTCGTTCTCGATCTTGTGATGCCGATTATGGATGGGTTTGCCTTCCTTAAGGAAATGAACAGCAAGCCGGACCTGGCTCGGATTCCGGTGCTGATCTTGAGCGGAATGGATCTTGATGCCGAGCAGACCAGCCGCCTGCCGGCCAATGTTAAGGGGGTATTGATTAAGGGGAATATCCGGGAAAATCAACTTCTCGATACCATCAGGGATGTTGTTGGCCTGTCGTTGGCAGCGATTACTCCTCATCCCCGCGAGACCGGGGTGCAGGGCTGTGTCCCAATGATCCCTCAAGTTAAGGGTAGGCCAAATCCTGGTGGGCGCCGAATTCTGGTGGCCGAAGACAATCATGATAATTTATTTCTTATCGAGGAAATATTGAAAATTGGTAACTATGAGATGATTAAGGCTTGTAACGGCCAGGAGGCTATCGATATGGCTGCTCGTATGAATCCTGATCTTATTCTCATGGACATCCAGATGCCGGATATGAGTGGGCTGGATGCCATCAATAATATTCGGCAACTGCCTGAACTTCGGCATATCCCGATTGTGGCGTTGACTGCCAGGGCCATGAAGGGTGACCGGGAAGAATTTATGGCAACCGGATGCGACGATTATGTTGCTAAACCGGTCGATCCTGTCGTCTTGATGGCCGTATTGAACACTTGGCTGGGGGAGGAGTATTAAGGTGGCAAATATATTGATCGTGGACGATAATCTTGACATTGCGTTCATGCTGCAGGAAAAAATTCGGGCCGCTATCGGTGGAACGACCCGTATCGCCACGAGCGGCCAGGACGGTCTTGAGGCAATCCTTGCCGAGCCACCTGATCTTATTTTGCTGGATATCCGAATGCCGGGTATTGACGGGTTTGAGGTCTGCCGACTTCTTAAGTCCTCGCCCGGGACTGCCTTAATACCGATTATTTTTCTCTCAGCCACTTATAATGATTTGCGTAGCAGAATCAAGGGGCTGGATCTGGGGGCGGATGATTTTATGGTGCATCCGGTGGATGACTTGGAGATGGTGACCAGGGTCAAGGCGATCCTGCAAATCAAGGAATTGCGAGATCAACTTGCTAGTCTGCAGGATACTCAAGGCAATCTTCGTGCTCAGCACTCCCAACTCCAGCAACGTCTGGCATCCTGCTGCACCAAGATGTTGAGCTTCTGTCAAGGTGGATCGGACGGCATGTTGTCAATCACTGAAATTGCTAAGGAAGCTCGAACTCAGTTAGCGTTCGTCAATGAAACTATAACCGGAAACTGTTCGAGGCCGAATCAGCCTTTAGCAGGCAGCTTAATTAATAAAGGGAGTGGGAGATAGTGTGGAGGCAGGTGAAATGGAACGTATTATGATTGTCGAGGATATGCCGGATAACTTACTGGTTCTCCAGGCCACTTTGGAACATGAAGGATATCAGGTTATTCCCATGATGGACGGCACATCCGCCCTTGAACTCCTGCAGGAGGAGCAAGGCGAGGTCGATCTTGTTTTGTCTGATGTGATGATGCCTGGCCTCTCCGGATATGATTTGTGCCGCTGCTTGCGGAGTAATCCTACGCTGGTCCATCTGCCGATAGTCCTGATTTCGGCAAAGTGCCTTAATGAACGGGATGCGCTTATCGGGATCGAGGCCGGGGCTGATGACTATCTGATAAGGCCTATCGACCCCCAGTTGATGAGCAAAAAGCTGCGGTTGCTGCTGGATCGTAAACGAGATCTGAATCATTGGCAGAGCAAGTGTCAAGATCAAACAAAGGAGATGGAATCGACGGAGTGGGGGGCTAGGATGCTGGTCCATGATATTCGCAACCCCATGAACGGGGCCATCGGGGCGGTCAACATGCTCGGCTTGGATCCGGATACCACCGAGAATCAACGTTTCTATATCAACCTTGCCCAGATGTGCCTAAAAACACAAATGGATATGATCCAGGATCTGCTCACGACAGTTGCGGCCAGGAACGGTAGTCTAGTTCTCTGTAAGGAGCCCTTTGACTTTGGTGCCTGCGTCCAGGAACAGGTCAGCTTTCAGCAGGGGGTGATGACGATGGAGAGTTGGAATTTCCACTGCCAGGGATTGGATGCCGGCCTGTCAGTCTCCGCGGACAAACGCCTCATAGCACGGGTCGTTGCCAATCTCATTATGAATGCAATCAAATATGGCGACAAACGATCTGGGGTGGAAATCTGGAGCGGATCACCTGAAGAGTGCCCTTTGCCTATTGCCAAGCAGGGTCGAGTTGCCTTTGTGATTATTAATCAGGCGGCGGCCATCCCGAAAGAGATTCAGCAGACAATCTTTCTGCCATTCACCATGGGGAGCAACGTGAAACAAGACCGAGAAAACTCTGTATTAACTGTGGGGGTAGGTCTGGGGCTTTGCTTCTGCCAGAAGATTATCAACTTGCACGGCGGTTTTATCAACATCATTTCACCGTTTCCGGGCAGGGAAGACGGGGTGGCTTTTTATTTTGTCCTTCCTTGATGGAGGTTTGGTTGTCGTCAGCCTTCATCGACTGGTCGATGGACCATCAGCATGGGTTTAGCGCAGTGTTGAGCTACATCTGCGGCCAGTGAACCGAAGAACAAACGGTGAATCCCCTTCGGGGGGTTGGCGGCCATGATCAGCAGGTCGTGATGCCTGGCTTCGTTGATTACGGTTTCCAGTCTGCTGTCGGTGGCGACCGCCTTACAAAAAACATACGGAGAGAGGCCGCTGTCAAAGGTCCAGTTCTCCATCATGTGTTCTGCCAGTTCAATCCCATCATCATCAACGTAAGATGACATCAGTTTGAGCAGAGTGATGCGGTGCCGACCGACTGCGGCCAAGGCCGCCAGGATGTCGTGAATGACTGTAAGTTCCCATGAGTTGATTAATGGGACGAGAATGCGCTCGCTGTGGAGTAGTCCGGAGAAACGGGCGACTATCACCTGGCAGGAAGCGGTTCTGGCAACCAGTTCCACCACCTTGAGCATCTCTTGGGCGCTGATATTGATGGGGTGTCCCAGGACGATGGTCATGGCATCAGATTGCCTCGCTGTGTCCACCAGTGACGCTGAGATGTCCTTTCCCTTGATCACCGCAGTGTTTAGTTCATAGCCCATCCTTCTGGTCTCCTCTTCCTCAATGTGAAACAGTTCTCGGCCCAGGTCATGGCTGTTTTTGTTGTGCTCTGTGTCTGGGGGGACGATCCGCACAGCCAAGGGCCTGGCCTTGTAAAAGTGGGCCAGCAGGGTGGAGATCCTGGCCAGACCGGCTACGGTTTTTGAGTGGGAGGCGCCAAAGAGCACCGTCCCGTGAGGATTTTTTGGTGGGATCAGTTTTCCCTCTGTCCATGGCGGCAATTCGATTCCCCGTTCTTCGTGTGCTGTCACGGCGCTACGTTGCTGGGTCATTGCTGCTGCGGTTTCACCGGCCCTGTCGAGGGCTATTCTTGTGGCAATCGGGCCGAAAATTTCAGACAACAACACCCCGGTCAGCACTACTGGGGTCATGATCTCCGCATAGAGCTTCAGGCTCTCCTCTCCTTGTAAGAGAAAAACCAGGCCGATGGCAACGCCGGCATGGGGCATCAGCGCCAGGCCGAGGAATTGGCGTTCCTGGGTACTGGCGCTGCTAGCAATAGCGCCTACTCGTGCTCCCAGATATTTTCCGGCAGCACGCAGGAGAAAATAGGAAAAACCGAGCCACCCTGCCAGTAACAGCGCAGAGAGAACGAGATGGGCCCCGGCCAGGGTGAAAAATAGGACGTAAATCGGAGGTTCAAAGGCGTTGATTTCCCGGAAGAGGCGGACGTCGCGATGATCCCGGTTGACAATGGTGAATCCGGCGGCCATTCCTGCAAGCAGAGGTGAGAGGTCGAGCAGGCGAGCGCTCTCGCCGCAAATCAAGAGAAGGGCCAGTCCTGCGGTCAGCATTTCGCCGCGGCTTTTTAGTCGATGGATGATTAGGTCCATGAGCAGGCCGGTGGCGATGCCGATTAGAAGAGAAAAGGTGATGTAGCGGAAACTGTCGGCCAATGAGCCGAGCATGGGCGAGTTGTTGTCGCCGGAGAGCTGCCGCGTAATAGTAACCATGATTCCGAAGGCGATGAAGGCCAGGCCGTTGTTTAACGCGACCACTTGCATGAGAGTGGTGGTCAGGGGGCCGGCTGCTTTTTCCTCCCTGATGACGTGCAGTGTAGAGTCCGGGGCAGTGGCAATGGAGACAGCGCCCAAGAGCATGGAGAGCATCAGCAGATCATTGCCGGTCCACGATGCCGGCCCGATTCCTGTCCATCTGGCGACCAGTAAGGAGCCGTAGCAGACCAGGGCAAAGCAGGCCAGTGTCTCGCCGCTGCTGATAGCTGCCAGTTTCCACGCTGCATGTCGCAGTCGTTTTAATTCAAGGTGTTCGCCGATGCCAAAGGCAATGAGCATTAAGGCGATTTGGGTGAAGTGGTCAAGGTGGCTGGTAATAGCGCCATGGGTGATAAGACCAAAGCAGGAAGGTCCGAGGAGCAGCCCGGCGACAATGTAGCCTGTTACCGACGGTAACCGAAATATCTGACCGATTTTGGCGGCGGCGAAACCAGCTCCGAGAATAAGCGCCAGGGCAAGAGTGGTGCTTTGCATATCAGGGGGTCCGTTTGAGGTGATTATGAATCGGCGAATTCGCTAACACGATTGACATCGGAATTAAGCGTGTTGATTCCAAGCTCTGTTGTCAAGCCGGTTCATCTTTGAGTCATGAGGCTGAGCGAACAGATTTTTATTGTAGCAGAGCATTTAATTTCTTTCTACGGTAGAATAGTTCGAAAGGACTTTCGTCTTTCGTATGTTTTTTTGAGCAGCGGAGGTGGACGGGAGTGAGTCGTGTATGTGGCGAAAAAAGTTGCTTTTTGTGGGGGATTTACCCTATGATTCATGGGTAGTATGGTGGGAATCTTCTCTGGCGTAACCGTGGAATGATGAGAGCTGTGCTAATATTTTGCAGTTGGTTCACTCCAGAGAGCAACGATTGCTGCTTTTCATTGTCGTTTTTTCGGCTAGTTTCTGCCAATTTAGCCACCAGATGTGACTCATTTCTTTCTCTCGAGGGTACATGACGTTTGCGACTTTCATGACGGGTCTTGTTTTTGGTCTCCTTGGTTTTGCCGGGAACTGGTTCAATTATGAGCTTTTTCAAGATGTTCATTTCTTGTTCGGCTCGGTCTTTGTCATGTTTTGCCTGCTTCGGTTCGGCGCCGTGTCCGGTATTATGGCCGGCATCATTGCCTCGCTTGCTACTTTCTTGCTTTGGCATCATCCATGGAACATTCTCATATTCTCACTGGAAGTAGTTTTTGTTGCCTACCTCCATCGCCGTCGGCAGGCCGACTTGTTGAGTGCAGAGATCCTCTTTTGGTTATTGATTGCGCCAGCCTTAGGCTGGCTTTTTTATTACCTCATAATGGATCTTCCGGGTGATGTTGCGCGTTTCCTCATCATTAAGCAGGCTGTCAACTCCATTGTAAACCTTCTGTTTGCCTTGTGCGGGTATATCGTTATCTCTCTTGTTCCAAAGTGGGGAGCTGGGCTTCCCAGTTACCGTCTTTTTATTCCTACCATCATGTTGGTGGTTACTCTGTTCCCGGCGCTGATCTATAGTGTTGTCGGCATCCGTGGTTTTCAGTTCCGCTGCCATGACGAGGCTATTGAGAGGACCCGTAGTATCGCTAAGTTGTCTCGGGCAACAGTCGACTATTGGCTGTCGAAAGAACTTCAAACCATCAAGGGTCTTGCTGCAGCGGTAAATCCGGAGTTGATGCCAGAGGTTGAGATGCAACGTCTGGCGGAAGAATATCTGTGGAATGATGCCTTATTAAAACAGATTGGAGTAATGACCCGGGACGCTATCTCCACGGCCTATGCGCCAGCCTTTGATTCTTTGGGGAAGTCGACCCGGGGACTTGATTTTTCGAACGGGCCCGATCGTGTCATTATTCAGAATCTTTCCATGCCCTATGTGGGAGATATTCAGAGGGGACAGATCGAGCCGGAATCCATGGAATTACCACTTCTGGCGCCGATATTTTCTGGTTCCAAAAACATTGGCTTCTGTCGAGGAGTAGTTGATCTTGGCGCTTTGCAGGCTTTACTGGATGGTCTTGTTGGCCCTAAAGGGGGCAATCTGATATTGATAGATCGTAATGGGGTCGTTGTTGCCAGCACTGATCCATCGTCTAAAGTGATGGCCCCATGGAGGCAAGCCAAGGGGGATGTCCGCTCTCAGGATAGTGAGGTATTTCTGTGGCAGCCGAGCCAGGCCCCTGGTCGCAGTCCATTCTTCCGGTGGCATCACTCCTTCTATTATAGCGAGGTTCGGTTGTCTCCGGAGATCGGTTGGACTTTGAGGATGAAGGCGCCGCTGCTTCCTGCCGTCACCCAGATTTCGGATTATGCCACTATAGTTTTCGTTTTGATGGCCGTTCTTATTGTCGTTATGTACGGCGTGTCATTTCTCATCAGCCGTTACCATATCGAGTCTTTGGTTACTCTGCAAAAATTGACGGCCCAAGTTGCCAGAGATCCAAAGATAGTGGTGTCTTCCTGGCCCTCCAGCCCGATTCAGGAAGTGGATGCCCTGACCCGGAATCTCCGACAGATGGCCGATGGTCTCCACGCTCGTATTCATGGCATGGAACATCTTAACCGGCATCTTGACGAGCTGGTGCAACTGCGGACTGCAGAATTGGATATTGTTAATCATCGGCTGATGGCCTCTCAGCGGATCGCTCACCTTGGCAGCTGGGAATTTGCTCTGCAGAGTGATAAACTTGTTTGGTCGGAAGAGATCTATCGAATTTTCGAAGTTGACCCCGAGCGTTTCGAAGTAACGTTCAACTCCTTTCTTGTCCTAGTTCATCCCGAGGATCGGGCCAATGTCGAACAAGTTTTTGCAGCATCTTTGGCTACGGGAACATTTTATGAATTCAGGCATCGGATTTTGATGTCTGACGGCAGGATTAAGTATGTTTACGAACAGGGAGAAACTGTATATGACCAGGAAGGAAAACCGTTATTGACTAGAGGAACGGTGCAGGATATTTCTGAATTGGTCAGGACGGATGAAGAGCGTAAATTAGTAGAGTTTCGTTTTCAAACTATTTTTAATCAGTCGCCGGATGGTATGTTGATCTTTGATCCTCTCACCCTTGGCCGGGCCATCGAATATAACGAAACCGCCTGTCTGCAGCTTGGCTATAGCCGTGAGGAGTTTGCCTGTCTGGACGTGTCTGATTACGAAGCGCTGGAAAGTCCGGCAGAGACTGCGGCTCACATTAGGCATGTGATAGAAACGGGGAGTGATGAATTCGAGACCAAGCATCGGAGAAAGGACGGCGAGATCCGTCATGTCCAGGTTACGGTCAAGGCCTTTCATGAGTATGGACGTAATCTTATTTTGGGTATTCATCGGGATATAACCGCTCGTAAGCGGGCAGAGGAGGAGTTACAGGAGAGTCGGGAGTTGTTTGCCCTGTTGATGCATTATTCGCCGGTTTACACCTTTGTTAAGGAGGTCGCCAATGGGGTAAGTCGGCACCTTGCGCTCAGCGATAACTATGAGTTGATGTTGGGCCGGCCGGTTGGAGCTATGATTGGTAAGAGTATGGCCGAGTTGTTCCCGGCTGATGCTGCCCTTAAGATTACGGCCGACGATATAGCGGTGATTGAGGAGGGGGAGATCGTCGAGCTTGAAGAGACGTTTGATGATCGGGTGTATACCACAATCAAATTCCCGATTTATCGCTCTGGGCGGAGCCCCTTGCTGGCCGGTTTTTCCATTGATGTCACAGACCGAAAGAAGATGGACAGTGTCCTGCGGGAGAGCGAAGAACGTTACCGTAACCTGGTGGAGTACTCATCGGTATGGATCTGGGAGACCGATGCCACTCTCCTTCACACCTATTCGAACGCTCAGATTGTGGAGATTTTAGGGTATTCTCTTGACGACTTCCTGGAGATGAGTATTTTTGAGCTGGTTCACCCGGATGATCATCAAAAACTTCGGGAGGTTATCCTGCGAGCCTTGACCGAAAAAGAGTCTTGGCGCCATAGGGTATTTCGCTGGCGTCATCAGGGCGGATCGTGGAGAGTGCTTGAATCGAGTGGCACCCCGTTCTTTGATGCCGAGGGGAAGGTCTGCGGACTTCGAGGGGTGGACATTGATATCACTGACCGCTGGCAGGCTCAGGAGTCCTTGTCCGAGTTGAATCGTACTCTGGATTCGTGGGTGAAGGAGGAGACCAACGCTCGGTTGAAGAACGAGCGGATGCTTATCCAGCAGTCTAAGATGGCGGCTATGGGAGAGATGATTGGCGCCATTGCCCATCAGTGGCGGCAGCCGCTTAACGCTGTTGCCGGGATTGTTCAGGACATTAAGGGCGCCTTTATTGTAGATAACCTCGACCGCGAATATCTTCAGGAGTCGGTGGAGGATGTCATGCATCAGCTTCGATTTATGTCGAAGACCGTGGATGATTTTCGCGACTTTTTTCGTCCGGACAAGCTCAGGGAGGATTTTGACGTCAAGATGGCCATGGTTGAGGTCTTGTCGATGTTTACTG
>VMSU01000222.1 GCA_013792005.1 Desulfobulbaceae bacterium | reverse complement strand
CAACAAAAAGCCACCAGATGGTTGAGTCAAATTGCCGAACGACAGCCGAATATTTTTGTTCATTGGCGTGTTTTGTCTAAAAACGGCTGAACGATAGGAGCCGGATGAGTCGAGAGATTCACGTCCGGTTCTGAGAGAGCCTGAAGGGGAAGTTCCTTTGGGCTACTCACCTGGAGGCTGGGGGAGAAAAACCCCCGGCTATCCGATTGGGTGATTTTATGATTATCATTTCGTTGCCGTCTTTCTGAAATTCATACGGAACTTTTCTGATTTCAAAGTGATAATGTTCCTTCTTTAACCTGGCGACCACCGGATTTATATGTCTCGATTTTTTCGCCCCAAGTTCTAACAGGGGGAATATCCTTACTTCTTGAGCCACCCGGCAAAGTTCTCTTATTGAAGCAAAATGGAATTCCTCTGATAGCTGTTTGCTATATAGAAAGAGCAAATGCGAACATAACGCTATGCCAAATTCTTTACCGTAAAAAGGTAGATGGGGAAGACTACCAGCTATATATCGACCTTCTGCCTTACCTTTTTCAAAATCCTTTAAAAACGACTCCATTGCCGACATGCGTATTCGACCGAGCTCTTCAATAGACGAAATGTTTTCCCAAATAAATTCTTCTCTATTTTTCCGTGTTTGCTCTAGCACCAATTCATATGTTTCCGTGATTCTTTTTCTTATTTCCTCTGATGTGAAAAAATAAACGGGGTCGACAGAAACGATTAAGCCTCCTTTGGAGGAGAGAGTGCTGTTAAAGTTTGCAGGGCCATCGCCACAGCCCAATATTTTTTGCTTTAAATCTGCCTGAGACAGAGAAAACATTGAAACATATTCATCATAGGAACGCCCCCAAGGGACGACTTCAGATAACGTGAAAGACATTTCGCATTTTATCCTGTGACACCCAACGTGGAGCTAACCTGCACCGGGGGTGTTCCCGCTGTCAGTGTTTAGTGACTGGTTATGAAGTATATTTTTGCTTGCAATCCAATATCTTAGAACTTGGCCTTCGCCAACATCTATTTGAGACTCTTCTGTTATTTTATAGTTCAGGTTCTCATAGAAGTTTTTAGATGGTAATGAAACACTTAAGGTAACTTCGGGAATATCCATTTCCTGAGCCATTAATTCAAGCGCAGACATAACTTCTCTTCCAAGACCATGCCACTGACTCTCTGGTTTGACAAAAACTCCTGTAATTTCATTTCCAACTATAGATCCAGTCGCCATTATGTTACCATTTTTTTCAAAGACGAGGACTTTCCCTTTCTTGA
Organism: Desulfobulbaceae bacterium; assembly: GCA_013792005.1. Classification (NCBI taxonomy): domain Bacteria; kingdom Pseudomonadati; phylum Thermodesulfobacteriota; class Desulfobulbia; order Desulfobulbales; family Desulfobulbaceae; species Desulfobulbaceae bacterium. The sequence goes on along the minus strand of VMSU01000222.1, from coordinate 3,626 downwards.
AACGTTCAAGGATATTGTTTTCAGAATGATATTTTTTGAAAAAGAGAACTGCAAGATCTGGATATACGGCTGGGTATGAATAATCGATTGTTTTATGTATCATCTGATTTAGTTGAACCAAATCATGTTTTTTGAATAATCTTATCATCTAGGTATCTTACACTTCAATTATTTCAGATTCACCATTTGATTTATCTCCCGACAACCACTGCCATTTTTCAATATATTTGAGTTTTCCTTCCGTTGTAATTGCAGGAGTTGAAAAGCACTTTCCAAGCATTAGCTTTCCTTCAAGATTTATATGGTGATAAACAAATTCAAGTTGACCAGTTTTGAGTTGTTTTCCAACTAAATGTCCTTTTACGATTAAACCACCATGATAATTGGCTGATATGACATCATTATCTTGTTGATAGTAGAATAGTGTTCCGGAATCAACTTCACCATTTTCGGTGTTTGAAAGTGACCTGAAAACTTTGCCATCTAGATTGAATTTTATTTTTTGGATCATAACGAGTTTTATCTGGATGGATTCATCCAAAACATCCTGTTTTTGGGTGCTATCGAGTTAGCAAAAATGGTGCCCGAAGGAATCGGTACGCCTAAATTACAAGGTTGTCCATCCTATCATAAAACTGACGTTACAGTATCTAGAAGGCATTTTTTTGTCAATAAAGTTCACTGATATTATATTTATGAATCATAAGAATTTCACCACAAACAAAGCTGACGACAACTACTGTTGGCCTTAATAATAAGAATATTCAAGATAGCTATCTAACATCAACATTTGTTCAAGGTTTTCATTTTAGCAAATCCATACGCAACGTCGAATAGCCGGAAATCCTTCCGGCTATGATCTGCGCCGTCAAGCGGTGCGGTATTGTGGACTCCAAGGGGAAACAATCCCCCCCAGCCAAAGAGCGCCGATTTCCGTCAACGAAATCGTATCTTCCCCCGCCATTTCCTGGTCCCTTCCGATACCAAATTTTTACCTATCAACTTTGCGATAATACAATAGTTTTATACAGCCGGTATTATTTTTAATATTGACTTCATACCGCCAGCGGTGCTATTTTGTTTAAAACAAAGGGGGGAAACATTGAATAGCAAAGAAATTATAAAAATGATCGAAGCGGATGGCTGGCAACTGATCCGGGCCAAGGGGAGTCACCACCATTTTAAGCACCCGGCTAAACCAGGCCTGGTCACTGTTCCCCATCCCAAAAGAACGCTGCCAACTGGCACTATTAAAAACATACTGAAACAGGCGGGCATTAAATGAAATATCCTATTGCAATACATAAAGACGGCAACTCATGTTTCGGTGTTACGGTTCCTGATATTCCCGGCTGTTTTTCAGCAGGGGAAACTATCGATGAGGCCCTGAAGAACACCGAAGAGGCAATTTTTAGTCATCTTGAAATCCTGGCCGAAGGTGGTGAGATAGCTCCCACTCCTTCGGAGATTGATACACATTATGCAAACCCTGATTATGCAGGCGCAACGTGGGCCTATGTCGACGTTGACGTTTCTGCTTTTCTTGGCGGGACCGAAAAGGCGACTGTTACCTTGCCTAAGTTGCTTATTTTAAAAATAGACGAAGAGGTGGCGGCGGGTAAGTGGAAAAGTCGGTCGGCCTTTCTCGCAGATTCAGCTTTACACGCCTTGGGCCGGTGAAATGGCTGGCGGCAATTGGAAGCCGGAAGTTGTAAAACCAAGACCACGCTGCCGGTTATGCGGGCGGGTGGTGAAGAAGAAAGAGATGGTGCGGCTCGATGGTGTCTTGCCCGCGCATCGAGTATGCGCCGAGCAGGAAGGACGAACGTACACGGAGGGCAGCGCAATCTTTCCTTTGCAGCCACAATGAACACCTTTAAAAATAGCCTGATTTATTGGTTGCTATCCAAGTGTCCCGGTAATATATTAATTAATAAATAATACACAAACTAATTAATTAACTAATAAACAGAGAGGATAAACCATGGCTCGACCGGCGATTGAAAAAGACAAATACCTTAAGGCGATAGAGCAGTTAACCGAAAATGGTGCTCGTCTGGAAGAGATCACCGCTACCAAATTACAAAAGATAGTAGGTGGCCAATATTCCCGTTGTGTGTCGGTGATTGATGAGTACATGGCTACCATCAAGGCCCAGGCAAAAGAGGAAGAAACGGCACCGATGCCGATATGGTTCAAGGATTTTGTCGGCGGGATTACCCAAATCGCCGAAGGCACCTGGTTCAAAATCGCCTCAGAAATGAGAAAGTCTGTTGACGAATTAACGACCTCCTTTGCTGAAAAACGGATCGTGCTCGAATCTCAACGGAAGGAAGACTTACAGCAAATTGCTGATCTTGAGGCCATGGTTGAAAAACAGGATGAGGCCTTAACTAAGAGGCAAGACGAAATAGATCAACTCGGGCAGGCAAAAGCAAAAGTTGAAGGGGAGCTAGGCGCAACAAAAGCTGAACTTAAAGAGTTGACCGGGCGGCACATCGCTCTTGAAAAAGAAAAGAGTGTCCTGGCCGCAGACCTTAAAGTAGGATTGGTGGCGATTGACCAGCATCAAAAAATTGAGTTTGCCCAGGAGCAGAAGATTAACGAATTGGAAGCTGTGGTGATCGGTCTGAAGGGGAAAGAAAAAGAGCTTGAGCATCGGTCTATTGTGGCGGAAACCCGCACCAAGGAACTTGAATCGAATCTTGCCGAAGGAAAGATCCTGCTTGCCAAGACTCAAGCAGAAAAAGCCCAGGCCTTGAAGGAAACAAAAGAGGTCCAGGCCCAGGCCTTTGAGTCGGAGAAAGCAGCTCAACTTGAAAAATCCAACATTGAGAAAACCGCCCAGGCCACAATCTCGACTCTGGAAAAAAAGGTGGCCGTGGCCACTGAAAAATCCGCAGGACTTACCGAGCAAATCCAAGATTTGAAAAGGCAACATGCTGAGGCGTTAAAGAAAAAGGCTGAAGGCCAGCAATCACCAAATGACCAGACATAAGGTATCTTAGAGATAGTGAATTGTGCAAAAACTTGTCATATTATTATCTAATGGGCTTATGAATATGAACCAAATTGCCACACCTAATGATTCTGCCAGCAAACAGGGCGGGTTGGTCGTCTTTCGTGATGATCTGCCAGACACCTTAGCGCTTTGGGCCGAGGCTTATTTCCGGGTGGAGGTCACCACCTCCGAACGAAGTCAGCAGGAACAGAAGCGGGATATTCAGACCTTTTTAGATTTCATGTGGCAGGAGGAGAAGAGCGACGCCCGAAGCGCCTGGACGCCTCGACTCTCCCGAGCCTTCATGGATTATTTAAAGAAGACGGTCGTGACTGAGGGACAGAGGCGTTGGAGTGACCGGACGATCAATCGCATGTTTGCCCATTTGAAGACTTGGGCCAAGTGGATTCATAAGATCAGGCCATTTCCCTTGGGCAATCCCATGGAGAAGATCAAGGGGCTACAGGTTGGTTCGTCGTTGGATATTGGGTATTTTTGACTAAAACCGCGAAGGGTCAAGTTTGGACGAGATAAACTTATCATATCAGATTGTTAGCACTGCCAACTTCCGACACCACCAATTGACTGATAATCCGCTCAAGATCAATGATAACGCTGATTTCCT
>VMSU01000221.1 GCA_013792005.1 Desulfobulbaceae bacterium | reverse complement strand
ATGATTCTTTTAACTGTAAACCGATAACTGATTACCGTTAACCTGTGTAGTTACAAAAATTATTCAGACAGGTAATATGAAGGCTGAAGGTGGTGCGGAAGAAAAAGTAGCAACAGTGGCGAGTTCCGCCAACACATCGTCAATGTGTCCCTATTTTTCACTGGTTACGCAGTATTTTGGTAAACATTGCCACCACCTCAGGATCAAACTGAGTACCGGAACAGTTATACAACTCTTCGATAGCTTCTTCCATGGATTTATTCACTTTATAGCTTCGTTTGGAGGTCATGGCGTCGAAGCTGTCGGCAACGGTCAGGATTTTAGAGAGGGGATCAAGTTGGTCGCCCCGTAATCTGCCGGGGTACCCGGTGCCATCGACCCGTTCATGGTGCTGGCAGACGATTGTTCCTTCCCTGGTCAGGAACTGGAGGGGTTGGATGATGTTCTGGCCGATCTCCGGGTGATGGGTGACCCTGTCCCACTCTTCTACAGACAGGGGGCCGGGTTTTTGAATGCAGCTGACGTCAATCACCAGTTTGCCGACGTCGTGAATCTGGCAGGCGCAGATCAGGGTGTGCAACTCCAAGTTGGAGAGTCCGAGGCCTTGGCCGATCATTTTGCCATATTCGGTTACCCGTTTGGTATGGCCGGCGGTGTAGGGGTCTTTTTCTTCAAGTGCGATCTGCAGGGTGGCAATGGTGTTGATGGTGTTTTCTTCGAGTTGGCGGCTGTAGTTGTCCAGAAGTTTATTCTTGGAGACAAGTTCCTTGGTCTTACTTTTGACCTCAAACTCAAGATTTTCCTCGTAGGCCTTGTGCATGAGGATGTACATACGTTTTTCCAGGGCCTGCTTGATCTTCATTGAGAACAGTTCAAGGTCGGTGATTGGTTTGGTCAGAAAGTCATAGGCCCCAAGATTGATGGCTCTCATCGCATAGTCCATTGAGCCGGCCCCGGTCAGGAAGAGTACGGGGATGGTGTTATTGCGGTGGTTTAATTCCTCCAGAGTGGCGAATCCGTCCATGATCGGCATGTTGATGTCAAGGATGATGGTTGAGAACGTTTCATCAATGATATCACAAGCTTCTTTGCCATTGGCTACGGCAACGACCTGGTATCCGAAGATCTCCAGGATCTTTTGGATCGCTTCGCGGACCAGGTTGTCATCATCAGCTATAAGTATTTTAGCGCAATCCATGACAACCAGTTTATAGATTCCAAAATTTTTTTGCAATCATTCTTGTTTCAGTTAAGGCAGGAATAGGATATGCGGCAGTAGAAAGTTCCATCGCCACCTTGTCGGCAAGGAGCGATTTTCCTTGCATCTCCGCCAGCGTGGCGAAGACGCCGTCTTTTAATCCATGGAGTGAATACCCGCCCTCCAGGCAGGCCATGAATCGGTTTGAGCAGAGTTCGGAGGCCAGATCAAGCAAGACTTTGGTCATGTAGGAATAACCAGGGCCGGTGACCATCATGCCTCCTAAGGGATCGTCCCGGTGCGTGTCATAGCCTGCGGAGAGAATAATCATCTCTGGCCGGTACTGGCGGGCAATGGGGGCGAGCAGTTCGTTGAAGATCGAGGCATAGGCGCGATCATCAAGGCCAGAGGGAAGAGGGACATTGATAGTGTACCCTTCGCCTTTTCCCACTCCGATCTCGTAAGAGGCCCCGGATCCGGGGTAATGGGGATACTGATGGGTGGAGAAGTAGAGGACTTGGTCGGTATCATAGAAGGAGTTTTGGGTGCCGTTGCCATGGTGCAAGTCCCAGTCGATGATCATAACCCGTTTCATGTTCAGCTCGTTGAGGCAATAGCTGGCGGCCACCGCCACATTGTTGAACAGGCAGAATCCCATTGCTCGATCGTGCTCAGCGTGATGCCCTGGTGGACGAACCAGGCAGAATGCATTCTTGATTTTCCCTTCTGCTATTTCGCGGACGGCAGAGACTGCGGCCCCGGCCGCCAGGCATGCGGAATCATAAGAGCGTGGAGACGTCTGGGTATCGGGATCGAGCACGACCTTTGGTTTTCCGGCGGTGGCGGCGACTTGGCGGACATAGGCTGGATGATGAACTCGTTCAAGGATTTGGTGGGATGCTGGGGT
>VMSU01000220.1 GCA_013792005.1 Desulfobulbaceae bacterium | reverse complement strand
GATGCATTGAAATCGCCTCTAGCTTCAACCCCAGCCTCGTCGGTAATGATTCGGAGAAGGCAGCAGGGGACCTGGTTCGCGAGGCATGTTTGAACAATGGCCGCCCCTCCCATGTCGACCGCACTGGCGGCGAATTTTTTTTCCAACCACTCGTTTTTGTCTCGGCTGGCGATAAACTGGTCGCCAGAAACGAGGATTCCGATTGCCATCTTATGGTGTGTTTTCATCTTTTTCCAGACATTCAGGACAGGTGTAATTAAGCTTGGGTCAAGAGTATCATCCTCCCCCTGTTGGTTTGTTGCGTCCGTGCTGGTCGGGACTTTGGACCAGATAAAACCATACGGTTTGATGGTGCCAAAATCATGCTGGAATGCGTTGGTAACAACGACCACATCACCAATTCCAAAATTTTCCGACAAGGCGCCAGCAGGAGAGATGGAATAAACAACATCGACAGGAAAACATGAGAGGAGCGTTTGCGCTGTGATGGCATTGTTAACCTTGCCCATGGGAGATCTGACCAAGATGATCCGTTCTCCCCCGAGGGTTCCTGCAAAAAAGTCTCGGCCGGATTTTTTGGTTGCTGTCTTTATGTCGGCTGCTTTTTTTAAGTCTTCAACTGTACTGTTTAGGGCGACAATAATGCCGATATCAGCATGGCTGATCGCGGTTACGGCAAAAATAAGTATACAACATATTGATATTGTTAAATAATATTTCACGCGACCACAGTTCTTAACCCAAGGGACTTAAAGTCGACGAGTAATTTTGTTCCTGCGCTAGGGTTTACCATTTTCACAAAATGGATTTTTGCCGAGAGCGATTTCTCAAAATCATCCTCTGTGTACAGTGTAGGGTTTGGATGGTTTTTTTCGAGTTTAGCCCATTTGTGAATCTCGACTTTAAGGCTCTTTTGTTTGCAATTATGGATCACTGCTCTCAGTTTTCGAATTTCGTGTCTGGGGATGTTGAGCTTTTGGTTGACCACAATACCGGTCACCTGCTGTCTGCTGCCGCTCCTCATGATTCTCAGTTTTTTTTCGTTCACTGTATACCCCTCTTCGCTGACAATTTGTCGGAAGAAGGGTATCATGGTTGTGACCTTTGGGTGGTTGGAAGAAATTGTCAGATCGTCGGCATATCGTGAGTACGAAAAATCATTTGCTTGACCCAGTCGGGCAAAGCGTTTGTCCAGTCGACGGCAGAGGATGTTTGAAATTGCCGGGCTGGTAGGTGCGCCAGTTGCCAGTCGTCCCTGATAGGTGGTCAGATCCGTAAGGATTGCAGCGATGTTTTTGGGATATCCAAGGGCTGCGAACATTCCGAAAACGCGATTGGCTGTTGTCGATGGGAAAAAGTCCTTGATATCTATTTTTATGACGATTTTTTTGTCAGGGTGTCGCTGCGCATTGGTCACGATTGAACGTTTTCTGCGAAACCCTTCGGCGTGGGCATTGAGAGGGACTTTATCAAGCAGGGAATCAAGGATTTTTCTTTGCAGTGCCTTGAGTTCTGGGTGTGGTGCCAATATTTCGCGTTGCCCGCCGCTTTTCTTGGGAGCGAAAAAATGAGAATACTTGCTCGAGGCAGTCGAAGCCTGCTTTTCAAGGTTGGAGATTGACACCCCGAGCGTAACGGCAAGGTGCTGGCGGTTGAAAATGCAGAGTAGGTTTCTGCGATCCATCTCCAGATAATAGGCGGCGAGAAAATTAAGCGCTCGAGGGTCCGCCTCTTGGTTCTTGTCAATGATCGTTCTGAGGGAGGGGTATTTGGTGGTTTTCTTTTCAATCCCCTCCTGATAGAAGGTTATAGCGAGGTTTCTTTCGAGCCGTAAACGAGCGTAGGCCACAATGATATCGACGAGATCCGGCTCAACACCAGCTTGGGTGTTGATGGTTTTTAAGTTGTTAAGGTATGTCTCTTGCTTTGTGCAGAGTGCCATTACAAACCATGAGAATGAAGGAATGAAATTTGATGCCGGGGCTTATTTTACTTATTATCGGGGGTCGGTTAGCTGACCCCCGTGCGTAGCAAGTATCGGGCAGGCATAGCGTAGCGCTATACAAAAACTCTAAAAAAATAGAAGCCCCGGCATCAAAAATGGAGTTTTGACAGCATAAAAGCTGGTTTTGTTGATTTTGTTAATAAGGTAGGGTTGACGAAGGGCACCTGACAGCAATTGAAGGTAAACCCGCACGAACATACCCCTTTGGATTTAATCTCGTTGCATTGAATGTCATATTGGGCTGTTGACATGTTGATGCCACAGCCATAACAATATCGAGTGGGTTGAAGAGAGTTAAAAGGTAGGTTGGACCATGTTTTAATGTTTGCCGCAGAGCAATTATTGCATATATTGTAATTACCAGACTGGGAGACTAGCGCTAAAGCAGCATCTAATCCACCAAGCCCGATGGCTGTCGTTGAAACAGCTACTTTGAGGAAAACTCGTCTATTCATCTTGTTATGCTCACAACCTTTTTTTTGCTGAATGAAGTCAACGGTCGAGGTGGCAGGCTGTCTGGTTATCATTTTGCTAGTATTATACACATAATTATTTATTTGTATTTCAATGTCAAGAGATAAAAAGGTTTCGCTGGGCATCGTGAAGTCATGTGGCCATGGAAAGAACTTGGGTAAGAAACTTTTGGCTACGGAACCGCCCAGTCAAGTGGCGACAAGATGGGGAAAAGTATTCTGAGTAAGATTACCCGGCTATTTTCCTCTGATAAGAAAGATGATGAAAGCGATTTGTTTCAGCATAAATTATCTGGAACCGGCAATAAATGTGTCCTCATATATTTTCTTCTGGTATTCTCCCGAAAATTACAAAGGTTTTCAGGTCTGAGAGAAGAAGTGAAACCCGTTTTGGTCTAAAAACCGTCTTGACAAACTATGCTAGTTTGTTGAACCATATAAAGCTGATCTGTAGGAAAATTTTTAGCTGTGACACGAGGAGAAAATTATGTGCGGAATTGTTGGGTATGTTGGCAAGCGGAGGGTGGTGCCGATTATTATAGAAGGTCTCAAGCGACTGGAATACCGGGGATATGACTCCGCTGGTATTGTTTATCTGGAAGAGGGCAAGCTTAAAAAGCATCGGTGCAAGGGCAAGCTGGCTAATCTTGAGGAGTTGATGGAGGAGGTTCTGACCGATAGCCATATTGGGCTCGGTCATACCCGCTGGGCGACCCATGGTCCGCCTTCCGAGGCTAACGCTCATCCTCATAGCGATTGCACCGGGGATTTGGTTCTTGTGCACAATGGAATCATCGAGAACTACCATTCGCTTCGTGAAGAGTTACAGGCGAGTGGGCATACCTTCACCTCGGCTACCGATACCGAAGTTCTGGCTCATCTGATCGAGGAGAGTCTGGGTGGAGGTGATTTGGTTGAGGCAGTTCGCAAAGCGGTTCGCCGGGTGGAAGGCTCCTATGCCTTGGGAGTGATGTGGACCGGGCAACCTGATCGCCTGGTTGCGGTTCGTAATCAAAGTCCGTTGGTCCTAGGTGTCAAAGAGGGCAGCGGCTGTTTTATGGCCTCTGATATCCCGGCCCTTTTGCCTTACACCAACCAGGTGATTTTTCTTGAAGATCAAGAGATGGCTGTTTTGCAACAGGATTCCTGGCATGTTTTGCATATTGATAGTGGTGTGCCTATCGATAAGGAAATCAAGACTATCGATTGGAATGCCGGGATGGCGGAGAAGGCGGGATATCGCCATTTCATGCTAAAGGAGATCTACGAACAGCCCCAGGCAATTCTCAACACCTTTCGGGGCCGGTTCGATTCCGAGACGGGCCAGGTGATGCTGCCTGAGATTGGTTTGACCAAGGTGCAGTTGGCAGGGATCAAGCGTGTCTCTCTTGTCGCTTGCGGGACATCCTGGCACGCGGCTCTGGTGGCAAAGTACTGGATTGAGAAATGGGCGGGGATCCCGGTAGAGGTGGATATTGCCTCGGAGTTCCGCTATCGGCGTTTATTGTTGGATCCGGAAGTATTGGTAGTGCCGATTTCTCAGTCCGGTGAAACTGCGGACACCTTGGCCGGGATGCGATTGGCTAAGTCATTGGGCGCCAAGATCGTGGCGATCTGTAATGTGGTGGGCAGCACGGTAACCCGGGAGGCGGATGGTACCATCTACACTCACGCCGGCCCGGAGATCGGTGTTGCCTCGACCAAGGCCTTCACCAGTCAGTTGGTCGCGCTCTTTTTGCTGACTCTCTACTTGGGGCAGGCAAGGGACGCGATCTCGGAAGGGGAGAGCATCGCCCTCTGTAATGTGCTGGTGACCCTTCCTGTCATTCTCGAGCAGGAGATGCCGAGGATTCATGCGGAGATGGATGTGATTGCCGAGGAGTTTTCTCGGAGCCGGGATTTTCTGTATCTGGGACGCGGGGCCAATTTTCCGATTGCCCTGGAAGGGGCTTTGAAGCTCAAGGAGATTTCTTATATCCATGCTGAGGGTTATGCCGCTGGTGAGTTGAAGCATGGTCCCATTGCTCTGATTGATCGGGATATGCCGGTTCTGGCCTTGGTGCCAAGGGATTCGGTTTACAAGAAGGTGATCTCTAATGTCGAAGAGGTTCGCGCCCGTAATGGCCGGATGATCTTGATCGGTTGCGAAGGGGATGACAGTCTGCGCCAGATTGGCGAATATGTCGTGCAGTTGCCAGAGATTCATGAAGATTTGAACCCTATTCTGTATACGATTCCCCTGCAACTTTTGGCCTACCAGATTGCTAATCTCCGTGGCTGTGATGTGGATCAGCCGAGGAATCTGGCTAAGAGTGTCACTGTGGAGTGAGGTATAGGAACCGAGCCAATCAGTGTTGGGTTACGGCCTGACGGCCTAACTCCAACCTACGAGCGAGCCGCCAGATAACAACAAGGAGTAATGAATGAAAATACTAGTCACCGGCGGCGCCGGGTTTATTGGTTCCAACGTGGTGGATGCCTATATCGAGGCGGGACATGAGGTGGTGGTGATCGACAACCTCTTTTCTGGTAAACTCGTTAATCTCAATCCTAAGGCCAAGTTTTATTTGATGGATATCCGGGCTGCTGAGGTTCGGACGATGTTTGCCATGGAGAAATTTGACATCATTAACCACCATGCGGCCCAGATGTCGGTTCCTGCTTCGGTTGAGGACCCTGCCTTTGATGCCGATGTCAATGTCAAGGGCTTCATCAACCTGTTGGAAGCAGCGAGGGCAACTCAGGTCAAAAAGGTTATCTTTATTTCTTCGGGCGGTGCGATCTATGGTGAGGCCAAGGAGTATCCGACCAGCGAGGCCTCGCAGCCAGTGCCGCTGTCTCCCTATGCCATCACCAAATCGGTTTCCGAGCAATACCTGGCCTTTTATCGTCATCACTACGGCTTGGACTACACCGTGCTCCGTTACGCCAATGTCTATGGCCCCCGCCAGATACCCCATGGCGAGGCGGGCGTGGTGGCGATCTTTATGGATCGGTTGCTGAATAATCAACCATGCACGGTGTATCATTTCAGCGACGAGCCACGAGGGATGACCCGTGATTACTGTTTTGTCGGCGATGTGGTTCAGGCCAATCTGTTGGCCCTGACTCAAGGGTGTGCGGAGGCTTACAATATCGGCACTACGGTGGCGACTCATACCTTGGATCTGTTCGAGGCGATTTACTTAGCCATTAAAGAGGTGCGGCCTGAGGTGGATCAAGCGCTACGGATGCCATTGAAGGGTGAGGCTCGGTCTGGGGATTTGTCCCGGAGTTGTTTGAATGTTGATAAGGCTCGGGCAATCCTTGGATTTGTGGCTGCCTACGATCTGGCAGCCGGTCTGAAAGAGACACTGAAATGGCGGATGGCGGCTAGTTGTTAGTGGCTAGCGTTGAAGAGAGACTACACAATATTTAGGTAAGGATAGCAACAATGACTGATCTGTCAGGAAAAACGGTGGCGGTAGTTGGTTTGGGGTATGTTGGTTTACCTCTGGCGATTGCCTTTGGCACGAAGATGCGGACTATTGGGTATGATGTCAAAATTGAGGCCATCAATAAATATCAGCAAGGGATTGATCCTAATGAGGAGGTCGATGTTGAGGGTTTTGCCAGGGCCACTCATCTTGAGTTTTCGGCGGACCCTGCTCGGTTGGAGGAGGCCGATTTTGTTGTGGTGGCTGTGCCCACGCCGATTGATATTGCCCGTCAACCTGATTTGAGTCCAGTGGTCGGCGCTTCAACGACGGTGGGAAGACACATGAAAAAAGGGGTGGTGGTTGTTTTTGAGTCCACCGTCTATCCCGGAGTCACTGAAGATGTCTGTGTGCCAATTCTTGAGGCTCAGTCTGGGTTTGTTTGGAAAAGAGATTTTCATGTCGGGTATTCACCAGAACGAATTAATCCTGGAGACAAAGAGCATACCTTAACCAAAATCGTCAAGGTGGTTTCGGGGGATGATGGCCCGACCCGGGAGGCAGTTGCCGCTTTATATAGTGCGGTTATTGAGGCTGGGGTTTATGTGACCGACACCATTAAGGAGGCTGAGGCGGCCAAGGTTATTGAGAATACTCAGCGGGACTTGAATATTGCCCTGATGAACGAGCTGGCTATTATCTTTGATCGCTTGGATATTGATACCCTAAACGTCCTTAAAGCGGCGGGCACAAAATGGAATTTTTTGCCATTTCGTCCAGGGTTGGTCGGCGGTCATTGCATTGGTGTTGATCCCTATTATTTGACCCACAAGGCGGAGACGGTAGGCTATCACCCGGAGGTGATTCTGGCCGGGCGTAGGATCAACGACTCGATGGGAAAATTCGTGGCAGAAAAGACAGTCAAGATGATGATGCAGGCCGGGGTGATTCGAACAGGGAAGGTCGGAGTGCTTGGTTTGACTTTTAAGGAGAATTGCCCAGACCTTCGGAATTCAAAGGTAATTGATATTATAGATGAACTCAAATCGTACGGTTTGACTGTTGAAGTGTATGACCCAAGGGTCGATCCAGCCGACGCTAAACGGATTTATGGGCTTACCCTTTGCTCGTGGGAAGCCTTACATGATTTGGGCGCCCTGATCGTGGCTGTGCCTCATAAAGAGTTGTTGGCCAAAAGCGTTGACGAATTGGCTGGAACCTTGGTGTCTAACGGTTGTCTTGTTGATGTTAAATCAGTGTTGGATACCGAGGCTGTCCAGAAATTGGGGCTCAATTTTTGGAGACTATGAAAAATTAATGGCCTTTAGTCACTTGAAACTAAGGAGAAATATGTACGATACAATCCGAACACAGCTACTGGCATCGCCTAAAAAATGGGTGATCACCGGAGTGGCCGGCTTTATTGGCTCTAATTTGTTGGAGACGCTGCTTAACCTCGACCAGGTTGTGGTTGGGCTTGATAATTTTTCGACCGGGCATCGTCATAATTTGGATCAGGTGAGGGGGGCGGTTGATCCTGTCCGTTGGCAGCGGTTTGCCATGATCGAAGGTGACATCAGAAATCTTGATACCTGCCAGCAGGCATGCTCCAGGGTTGATTATGTCCTACATCAAGCGGCATTGGGTTCGGTGCCGCGCTCCATAGAAGATCCGCTTATCACTAATGAGAACAATATTACCGGTTTTCTCAATATGTTGGTCGCCAGTCGTGACGCCAAGGTGAAGCGGTTTGTCTATGCCGCGTCTAGTTCAACGTATGGTGATCATCCAGGCTTGCCCAAGGTAGAGGATATTATCGGTCAGCCGCTTTCTCCCTATGCTGTCACCAAGTATGTCAATGAGCTGTATGCCGCAGTTTTTTCACGAGCCTATGGTCAGCAAACGATAGGGTTGCGTTATTTTAATGTTTTTGGCAAGCGGCAGGATCCCAATGGCGCCTATGCTGCGGTTATCCCGAAGTGGTTTGCCGGGATGATCAATGGCCAGGAGTTGTTCATAAACGGGACTGGGGAGACTAGTCGGGACTTTTGTTATATCGACAACACAGTGCAGGCTAATCTTCTTGCAGCCTGTGTTGAAGATGAGCGGGCAGTGAATCAAGTCTACAATGTGGCTTTTGGTGAACGAACTACTTTGAACGAGTTATTTGACGCCATTCGGGAGCGAGTAGTGAAATTTGTTCCGGCGGCTTACTCCGCGAAGCCCACCTATCGGGATTTTCGGGCCGGTGATGTGCTCCACTCTCTCGCTGATATTTCGAAGGCCAAGGAGTTGTTGGGGTATGAGGCGGAGTATTCGGTTGAGGCGGGACTTGATTTGGCAGCCCAATGGTATATTGAGAATTTGTAGCTGATTTCGAAACATCCTGCCAAGCGGGAAGGAGTGGTATTTCTTTCTCGATTCTCTTGAGTCCTCAGTATTGTCAATGATAATAAACGGGGTTTACCATTGAAGAAAATACTAGTCACTGGCGCTGCCGGATTTATTGGCTATTTTTTGAGTCAGCGGTTACTTGCCGAGGGATGGCAGGTTGTTGGGATTGACAATCTGAACGATTATTACGATCCTGAGCTAAAGCGGGCTCGCCTTTCTTTAATTACCAGCCAAGATTTTACATTTGTTCACGGAGACCTTGCTGATCGGGTCTTGATAGCGGATATTTTTGCCCGCAATCAGTTTCAGGCTGTGGTTAATTTGGCGGCCCAAGCCGGAGTTCGTTACTCTCTTGACAATCCCGCATCCTATGTCGATGCCAATTTAGTTGGTTTTGCCAATATCTTAGAGGGTTGTCGGCATTCTCGAGTGGGGCATTTGGTCTTTGCCTCCTCGAGTTCTGTCTATGGAGGCAACACTCGGATGCCTTTTTCGGTGCATGATAATGTCGATCACCCGGTATCGCTCTATGCGGCGACCAAGAAGGCCAATGAGTTGATGGCTCATAGCTATAGCCACCTCTATGGTCTGCCGGTAACGGGGTTGAGGTTTTTTACAGTGTATGGTCCTTGGGGGCGGCCCGATATGGCGTATTTTCTTTTTACCAAGGCGATTATCGCTGGTAAGCCAATCAATGTTTTCAATAATGGCAAGATGAAGCGAGATTTTACCTATATCGATGATATTGTTGAAGGGGTGATGCGAATAATTGCCCGGCCACCTGTACCTGACCCGGCGTGGGACCGGGAGCACCCTGACCCGAGCACCAGCTGGTGCCCGTATAAAATATATAATATTGGCAATAATCAGCAAGAGGAACTTCTTTACTTCATTGAGGTTTTGGAGGAACGCCTGGGGCGCAAGGCAGAGAAGCGTTTTTTGCCGATGCAAAACGGAGATGTCAAGGAGACCTATGCCAATGTCGATGATTTGGTCCGGGACATTGATTTTAGACCCTCGACTTCTATCGAGGTTGGGTTGCGTCGTTTTGTTGACTGGTATCGCCCATATTATGGCGTATAGCCTAAGGAGAGGCACAGCTTTATGAATATCACCATGATTGGCACAGGGTATGTGGGTTTGGTCACCGGGGCGTGTCTGGCGGAATTTGGTCATCAGGTCATCTGTATGGATAAAGACACTGATAAGATTAAGTTTTTGCAGGACGGCGAGATTCCAATTTATGAACCTGGCCTTGAGGTATTGGTCCGGAAGAATGTTGAGGAAGGGCGACTGGTTTTCTCGACCGATATGAAGGCAGCGGTCCAGTCCGCGCAGGCGGTTTTTATTGCCGTGGGGACTCCATCGTCCCGCAGAGGGGATGGCTATGCTGATCTGACCTATATTTATGCAGCGGCCCGCGAGTTGGCGGCTCATCTGAAAGGATACGCAGTGGTTGTGGATAAAAGCACGGTGCCGGTTGGGACCGCGCGGCAGGTGGCGAGGGTCATTCGGGAGGCTAATCCCGCAGCCGAATTTGATGTTGTTTCAAATCCGGAATTTTTACGTGAAGGGGCGGCGATTAATGATTTCATGCGCCCTGACCGGGTGGTGATCGGTTCAGAGTCGGAGAGAGCAACCGGGGTGATGAAAGAGATATATGATCCGCTGTATTTACTTTCTACCCCTTTCGTAGTTACCAATCTGGAGACCGCTGAACTGATTAAATATGCCGCAAACGCCTTTTTAGCAGTGAAAATCAGTTTTATTAATGAGATGGCAACGATATGTGAGGCAGTTGGCGCTGATGTTAAAGATTTGGCCAAGGGGGTGGGGCTGGATGGTAGAATTGGTCAGAAATTTCTTCACCCCGGTCCGGGGTACGGAGGATCATGTTTTCCAAAGGATACCCTTGCATTACTCCGTATTGCCCAAGAGCACGGGGTGGCGGCGCGAATCGTGGAGGCAGGGGTGGAGGTCAATGCGGCTCAGAAGGCTAGGATGGTCAAGAAGATTCGGGACGCTATGGGGGGATCGGAATCAGGAAAGACTATCGCTGCCTTGGGACTCACCTTTAAGCCGGAAACTGATGATCTGCGTGATTCTCCAGCTCTGACAATCCTTCCTCCGCTCTATGAAAAAGGGGCAATAATACAAGCACATGATCCGCAGGGGATGAAGCAGGCGGCAGAGTTTTTCCCACATTTCATGTACAAAAATTCCGCTTATGATGCCTGCCAGGGAGCAGATGTCGTGGTATTGTTTACGGAGTGGAATCAGTATCGGGCCTTAGATTTAACTCGGATTAAACAGGCTATGAAGACTGCGATATTTATTGATTTGCGCAATGTTTATGACCCTGTTAAGATGAGGGAAGCTGGTTTTTCATATGTGGGGGTAGGTCGGTCATAATATAACCAGTTTAGTTGCCAACAGCACTTGACCGTAAATTGCTCCTTGGGTAAATATCGGGAGTGGCTTTAGCCGTGATTCTTTCGGGGTGTCACGGCTAAACACGTTTTCGCATAATGTTGCTCAGAAACGTGTTTGATAATTATTGTGAAAGGAGCAGAGTTGCTTTTGCGAGTGTGCCAGCGCACCCCTGCCTCAAACTAAACTTTATTGGATGGTTCTTCCAAATAGTAATGGAAATTTTTGTTGATGGCTCAATCATTCGTGGTGTTTTGATGGATACGACCAAAAGTACACATGATCCAAATGCTTCGACAGCCGAAGTGAAGCGGTTGGTGAAGAATTGGAGAGCATTGCTTGATCTGATGCCCCAGATGGTATTTCTCGTTCGCGATGACCATGTTATTGAGTATGTTAATCAGCATGCGCAGAAATTACTGGGTGATCTTCGCGGTAAGCGTTGTGTTGATGTGTTGTGTGGGATGTCTGGAGGGTGTCATCCTGGGTGTTCTGTTCATGCAGACCTTGCCGAGGAGAAAGTCTTTGTGGGGGTAAACTCAGCTAAAGTCGGGGATATGAACGTCGAGGTTTCTGTCGTGCCGTTTCAAGGGTACTCTGGTGATACGCTTAGGATGGTTTTGATGAGGGATGTCACTACCCTCAAGAGACAGGAGGAAGAATTGAAAGCCTTTAATAATGATATTGAAGGCATCCTGCGAATCAAAATTAATGAATTGAAAGAAAGTGAAACAATGCGGCGGCGCTTGGCTCAAGAGGTCAATGTCCTGAAGAGGAAGATGAAGGTTACTGTTCCGGATGATGGCATGATTGGCAGCAGTCGAGCTATGCGTGCAGTCAGGGATTTAGTGGATCAAGTTGCTGATTCTGATGCAACGATCTTGATCACTGGAGAGAGTGGCGTTGGTAAAGAGTTGGTTGCAGACATGCTGAGAACGCATAGTTCCCGTCATGACAAACCATTTCTCAAGGTCAACTGTAATGCTATCCATGAAAATCTTTTGGAAAGCGATTTGTTCGGGTACGAAAAAGGGGCCTTCACTGGCGCGGCTTCACGACAAAAAGGAAAGTTTGAAATTGTTCATAACGGGACTATTTTTTTGGACGAAATCGGAGATATCTCTCCTCGGATGCAGGCAACCTTGTTGCGAGTGCTGCAAAGTGGCGAGTTGATCCGGGTTGGCGGGAATTCCCCTGTTCAAGTGGATGTTCGGGTTGTTGCTGCTACTAATGCGGATTTGTCGAAGGCGGTCCAAGATGGAAAATTTCGATTGGACCTCTATTATCGGTTGAATATTATACAGGTTGCCATTCCACCTCTGCGCGAGCGGAAAGAAGATATCGTTGAGTTGGCTACTTTTTTTGTTAAACGTTATCGGAAGGCTTTTAAAAAGGATATTGATTTCTTGCCCAGTAAGGTCATCGATAGACTCCTTCTCCATGACTGGCCAGGGAATGTACGTGAGTTGGAGAACATGATCCAGCGGGCGGTATTGGTGGCGAAGCATAAGGTGATCACTGAGGATGATTTGGTTTTTGATGACACCATGCGGGGGGGGGCGGACAACTATTTCAGTCGTATGGTGAGTTCTGTTCCCGGGAGATCGTTGAAGGATCTGGTTGCCAGGTTCGAGTGCGACATAATTACTCATATGCTAGAGGGGAGTAGTGGCAATGTGGTGCAGGCCGCTCGCGATCTTGATGTTGGAAAAACGGCTCTTTATGATAAGATAAAGCGTTATGATATCTCCGCAAAAAATTTGAAAAAATAGGTTTTGTTTTGCTGTGTCAAATTGTGGTGTGTTTGTTGCAAGTTTGATCCGGTAGCGAAATTATTTTGTGATGAGAAAGGTTGAAGTCTGTACATTGATTGAGGAGTTGGGATGAGTTGTTCTGGTGCGGAAGGTATTTGTTGCCCATATTTTGCTCAAAGTAGGCATGAGTGTCTGATGACACATGACGGCTTGTATATTCCTATGCTCAATCACATTCATTCATTATGTATGACTGGTCATTTCGGCCAATGTCGTCACTATCTTCAGGGTTGTAATGCTATTAAGGCTTGTACTGATCAGCTAGGATTAGCTTCTGAGGCCAGTCGTCGTCGTTATCGTCGGGTGGATGCACGAATTCCTATGAAAATCGTTGAATACGGGCAAGATGGCCGATTCCCTGAGACATTGGACAATGAAGCCTTCGCGGTTGATTTAAGCTGGGGGGGCATTCGATTATCGACCAAGGTTGCATTGCCTGTTCGGAAAACAGTAACCTTTGTTTTTGGCCAGGATGAAGAAATTCCCGTTATGTTAGATGGACAAGGTGAGGTTCGCTGGAGTAGAAAAACTCAATCTGGGGCTTTCCATTCTGGGTTGCTTGTTACCGATAAAAAGACATTTGAAGCCCTTGGGCAGCGCATGGTTGCATCCTAGTCCTCTCTCCTCTCTCGATCTTCCTCTTCTTGATTCCATCCTATCTTTGGTTCTTTGTTCTTGTCGTCTGGCATGGCCGTTTCCGCAAAAGGAGAAAATAATTCCGTTTGGCAGGAATCGCGTTTCTTTGTATGTATCTATAATACCTTAATGAGAATTTAACGTGGATAGATTTTTTGGTAGCAAAGAGTAATGACTTTCGTTTTGTCGGCATAAAAAAAATTGTTGGTCAAATCTATTGAATGACGTTTTTTTAAATTTCGTTAAGTTGGAAATCACATGTAATATTTTGATATTATTTAAATTTTTTAAAAGTAATGAGATGACAGTGTGCCTATGACTTGGCACCTCTATTGCAAGATGATGATGCCGGACTGCAATTAATATGGGAATGCAGTTGCTACGTAATCTCACTTAAAAATGAAAAAATGTTAAAACCTCCTGGTGTTCTGCGGGGATGGCAGGATACATAATCCTCCGGGATATTTTCTGCGTAGAGGTGTGTTATGGTCAGAAAAATAGTTGTTATGAGTATGATACTTGGATTTCTCGGTATTTTCCCCGAGTTTGCTTCAGCAGATTTGAGAACGATTCATGTGGAGTTGAGTTATTCCGGGGTTGCTGCCTCGTATAACTTATATCAAGATGGTGTGAAGGTTTGTGTCAGTGATAATCCTATCGCTACCACAATGGATTGTAATGTCGAAATAGGTACTGCGCCGATGACTTTTGTCCTTACAGCAGTTGACGTCAATGGCGTGGAAAGTCCACAGTCGGCCCCTTACGTCTTGACTCCACCTGCAATAAATCCGGTTACCAGTAATTATATTCCCCAGGCTAATTTTACTACCAACGGAACTGCTGGCGTGGCGCCGTTCCTGGTTTCATTTGATGCCAGTGGTTCATCTGATTTTGATGGTATTATTTCCAGTTATGATTGGAATTTTGGAGATGGTAATATCGGTTCAGGTGAGCTTGCTGATCATACCTTTGCCGTACCTGGAACATATGCAGTTCTGTTGACTGTTCGTGATGATAAAGGCGAAATCGGAGAAAAATCGGTAGTTATTACTGTAAATACCCCGCCAATAGTTCCGAACAAAGTGCCTATCGCCAAGTTCACAGCGGTTCAGATTCAACAAGGGATTTCAAATCTGCGGTTTGATGCCTCGACCTCGTCTGATGCGGATGGTACGATTGCCAATTACGCATGGAATTTCGGAGATGGAGAGACCCTGACTGGAAAAATTGTTGAGCATGAATTTAAGTTGGCTGGCAACTACACTGTGGTTTTGACTGTAACGGACAATGCAGGGGCAACTGGTACTGATAAGATAATTATTACTGTTGTCGATCCCCCTAAACCACCCAACGTGTTGCCGGTCGCAGCAATTTCTGCCAGTACAGAGAAGCGGAGCCTGCATTTTGAATGGGAGTACACCGGAACCGCCCCAGGACTGGCCGGTTTCCGACTCTATCAGAACGGTCGGCAGGTGTGTGAAGTTCCCAATCCAGCCGCACGTCAAGCTGATTGTCTGGACTATGTTGATAATGGTAAGGTTCGTTTGTGGGTGACTGCGTATGACCAAGCTGGAGTGGAGAGCGCACCATCTAGTGCCTTGACGTTTGACAGCACAGGGTTGTTTGTTTCTGCACGAGGGAGCGCTCCGTTAGGGGTTCATTTTTCCGCAGGGACATCGTTTGATTCCGATGGTACGATAACCTCTTATGCCTGGAATTTCGGAGACGGTGCGACAGCTGAGGGCGTAACAGTCGATCATCTTTTTACGCTTCCAGGAAGCTACACTGTTACTTTGACAGTTATTGATAACAGTGGGGAGCAGTCACAATCTACTATCGTCATACAAGTGGTGGACACTACCCCGCCCGTAGCGTCGAATGCATCGCTTTCTACTTCCCAGGATAAGTCGGTTACCGCGACCTTGAATGCCAGTGACAAAGAGGGAAGCCCTCTTACGTACCGGATTACTAAGGGGAGCACGTTGGGAACGGCTTCGATTACCAATTCGGTAACTGGTGTCTTTACGTATGTGCCCAAGGCGGGAGTTTTTGGTGATGACTCCTTTAGTTTCAGGGCAAATGATGGTACTTCTGATTCTAACGAGGCGTTGGTCTCTATTAAAATACAGAAGGTGAACTCAGCGCCATTGGTTTCAGGACTGGTTCTTAGCGTGAAAGAGGATACTACTGCTGCTGGTACTTTGTCGGGCTCTGATCCGGATAATGATGTCCTGAAATTTTCCATAACAACACAGCCAATACATGGCACCGTGATCATTGATAATCTTAACACGGGAGTGTTTCGTTACACTCCAGCGGTCAACTATATTGGTTCAGACAGTTTTGCTTTTAAGGCTAATGATGGGTCTGTCGATTCTAGTCCTGCTACAGTTTCGGTAACGGTTACATCTGGCAATAAAGCTCCCGTTGCCGTTGCCGTTAGTTTGTCTCTCCTGGAAGATGTGGTGACTATTGGGCAGATGGAAGGAGTTGATCCCGATGGGGATAAGTTGACCTATAGCATCGTGGCTAATGGCACAAAAGGTCTTGCATTAATCACTAATGCAGAAACTGGCACATTTTGTTACACTCCGAAGGCGAATGCCAATGGCCAGGATACCATTACTTATCAAGTGAGTGATGGGAAGTTATCTTCGAAGAATACAGTGACACTGACGATTGCGCCGGTAAATGATCCTCCATCAGTTAATGCCGATTATGCCCAGGTTATGAAAAGACGTACGGTGTTAATCCCTGTTCTTGGTAACGATACCGATGTCGATGGGGACGTATTAACGATAGCCTCTGTAATGCAACCTCAATATGGCAAGACAGCGGTTGTGAAGGAGCATATTGCCTTCACTGCAGACAGCAGTTTTGTTGGAAAAGTGAACTTTTTTTATACGGTGAAAGATAGTCATGGAGCTTCCTCAACTGGAATTATCGTGGTGACTGTGAAGTAGTAGCTGAGTTCAGCATGTTAACAAACAACCATCAAGCAGTACTGAACCTGAAGTCTCGGAAGTTCGTATATTTTCTTTGTTATCGGCCCATTTGTATAGT
>VMSU01000219.1 GCA_013792005.1 Desulfobulbaceae bacterium | reverse complement strand
TACCTTTCTGTTTCTGGTTCATGTCGTGGTGGGCGCCATCCTGTTGCCGATGACCATGGCCTGGGGGTTGGCCGGGTTTTCTGCGCTTTGTTACGGAGGATTTTTTCTGCCAGTCAGCGCTTGGTGTGGTTATGGAGCGCCCCAGGCACTGTGTCATACTGAGCCTGTATCGCCGGAGATGAGCTTGCATCTGCAGGGGATGTGGGTGGCCTTTGCCATTACTGCATTTTTTGTGGTTTTTTTTGTTACTCGAATTCAAGAAGCTTTGACCGTGCATCGGAATACCGAGTCCCGTTTGCGTGAATCTCAGCTCAAAAATGAGCGTTTGGCATCGCTTGCGGCCCTGTCTGCCGGGGCTGCCCATGAGTTTGCCACACCTTTGTCGACAATTGCCGTTGCTGCTGGCGAATTGTATCGTGAGATGAGCCAGGGCGCTCACGAGGTCTGGTTGGAGGACCTGCGATTGATCCGTTCCCAGGTGGCGCGCTGCCGAGATATTTTGTCGCAGATGGCTGCAGATGCCGGCGAACCGTTGGGTGAGGGGATTGTCTCTCTGCGGGTAGAGGACTTGGTTGGTGAAGTGCGGGCCTCTCTTGAGCCGCAGCGGCAAGCCCGGCTGGTGATTGATTGCTCTGATCCTGATGCCACGATCACCATTCCTAAGCGATCATTGCATCGGGTGCTGAGGGGCCTGGTATCAAATGCTTTTCATGCCTCACCTTTGTCGGCAACAGTGACGTTGAAGGTGGTAGTTGGTCATGATGGAGCACACTTTACAGTGAGTGATCAGGGCTGCGGGATGGATGCGAATATTCTTGCCAGCGCTCGTGAGCCGTTTTTTACCACCAAAGAGGCCGGACAAGGGTTGGGTCTTGGGTTGTACCTGGCGTCCACCATGGCTGAACGGCTGGGCGGCGGACTTGAAATTGACTCAGCCCCAGGCCAAGGGACTACAGTCTATTTTTGGATATCAAAGGAGTAGTTTTTCAGTGTGGTTTGCATTGTCGAGCCTATCTGGATTCAGTGAGGAGGAGTGATTATGGGGGATACTGAAAGGGGTGAGCAGGCTTATTCCATTTTGTTAGTGGATGATGAGGAGGTTTTTCGTAAGCGATTGGCTGCAGCGTTTACCCGGCGGGGGTTTCTAGTCCATGAGGCTGCTGAATTCGAAGGGGCGATGGAAGTGTTGCGGAGTGTGGCTCCGGATCTGGCTTTAGTTGATCTGCGGATGCCTGGCCGTTCCGGGTTGGAATTGGTGGCTGAGGCTAAGGCCTTGCAGCCTGATATCCAAATCGTGGTGCTGACGGGGTATGGCAGTATCGCTACTGCCAGCCAGGCGATCAAGCTCGGGGCCATCCAATATCTGCCCAAGCCTGCTGATGTTGATGAGATCCTGCGTGCCTTTGCTCAGGATGGAGATGTGGAGATTGCAGTTTCGCCGGAGGACTTGACTCCCCCCAGTCTGGCCCGGGTGGAGTGGGAGCATATTCAGCGGGTCCTTGCCGATTGCGATGGCAATATTTCAGAGGCGGCGCGAAAACTGCATATTCACCGTCGAAGTCTGCAGCGCAAGCTGTTTAAATATGCCCCTTCTTCGTGAGTTGCGGGGATTTGAGGTTGAGTGTGGTCATCTTTTAATTATTGGCGCCGCGATCAAGCGTCTGATTGGTTTACACCCTTCGGCTCCGCAAGGGATATGCCACTGCCAAGATCTGGCTTAAACCACCTTTTTTATTGTTTTGCCTCATCCTTCCTCTGTGACAATTTGTCACATTGTTCCTGTTGATACATTGTGATAGGTTGCTCTAGCATTGAAATTGCCTTTGGTATAAATGAAAAAACACACAGGGAGAATATAATGATAAAGAAGTATGGAGCGCTGATGGTGGCGTCGGTTTTGCTGGCAACTACGGTTCATGCAGCAGATCGGCAGGGGTGCAAGCTGTGTGGCATGTATATTGACCAGTACCAGAAGACTAATGCGGTAGTTACGGCCAAGGATGGGACGGTTGAAAAGACCTGTGGCTGCGCCGATATGTTGCGTCTGGTCGCAGACGCCGGAGGTGTGGACGCCTTCACTTCAGTAGTTGTTCACGATTGGGCCAGCGGGAAAGAAACTCCTGCGGTTGATGCCACGTATGTTATTGGCAGTGATCTGGTGCCGGATATGATTCCTAATATCATCGCTTTTGCTGATCAGAGTGCGGCCACTACTTTCATTTCCGAGCATGGTGGCGCTGTCCTCACCATGTCCCAGGCCCTGCAGTCGATTTCGCCCATGGGGATGACTATGCCTAATCGAGTCAATTCCGCAGTTCCTCCACCTAAGGGCTCGATGAGTGTCGGTGCGGGTTATATGGACATGGTGATGGATAATCTGAAGATGGGTTCAAGCGACGTTTCTTACAACACCTTCAAGGCAGCTATGATGGCTTTGCCAATGACGAGTAGGCCAATGGCAGCGCCTAAAAAGATGGAGTCGTCAGGGGGCATGGTGATGGCCAACTACGGTATTACTGACCGTTTGGCTGTGAGCGCTAAGATCGCTGATCTCGACAAAACTATGACTTCTATTAAACTCAGTGACAATACGGAAAAGGTCACCGAGAACAGCGGGATCACCGATCTTGATCTCAAGCTGCGCTATAATCTCTGGCGCGATAACTATTACAGCAAATTTGTTACCCTGATGGCCAATACCACTTTGCCTACGGGAGATTTTGACACCGACTTTGCTAATGACAAGGTGAATATGCCTGGTCTTCAGATGGGTACCGGCAGTATCAATCTGGGAGCTGGAGTTCTGGGGTCAATCCGTTGCGGAGATTTCTGGGTTCATGGTGAGTTGAGCCACCTGGTCAACAGGGAAAACGGTGATGATTATGATTTTGGCGATGTGACCAAGTTGGGCGCGGCCTTGCACTATACCCCCACTTACGATCTGATGCTGGGTCTTGAGCTTGATGCGACCGATACCGGTAAGAACGAATTCAAGGGGAAGACGATGGAGAATAGCGGCGGCAGGGCAGTCTCACTGACCGCTGTTGCCAGTTGGAGATTCCTCTCGGCCCTTGGGGGCAATTTTACCCTCAACGGCAGTTATGGAGTACCTCTGTATCAGGATGTCAATTGGTACGGGCTGGAAAGCGACCATGCTGCTACTGCGATGCTTAATTTCTCTCATAGGTTCAACTATTGAGTAAGGCGGTTTTTTCATGAAGAAGGTAAATCAGTTGCAGCAGGCCTTGTTGTCTTGGTTTGCTGCCAATGCCAGGCCGCTGCCCTGGCGGGAACAATACCTTTCCTATCAGGTCTGGGTCTCTGAAATTATGCTTCAGCAGACCCAGGCTGAGCGGGGCGTGGTGTATTTCAAGCGGTGGATGGCCCATTTTCCAGATGTAGTTTCACTGGCTGCGGCGACAGAAGATGAGATTCTAAAATGTTGGGAGGGCTTAGGGTATTATTCCCGGGCCCGCAACCTTCATGCAGCGGCCAAGCGGGTCGTGCAGGTTCATGGTGGAAAACTTCCTGATACGCTTGCAGCCCTTGAGGCCTTGCCTGGGATTGGTAAATATACCGCCCGGGCAATTCTGAGCATCGCCTTTCAGCAGGATTCCCCGGTGGTTGATGGCAATGTAGAGCGCTTATTTGCCAGGTTGTTTGCCATTGACGAGCCGGTGAAGAAGGCCGCGGGTCAGTCCAGAATCTGGGGTCTTGCCGAAGCGTTGCTGCCGTTAGGCCAGGCCAGGGAGTGGAATCAGGCCTTGATGGAGTGTGGGGCGCTGGTCTGTGTCCGGGGGACTCCCCGCTGCGAATTGTGTCCGGTTACAGCGGAGTGTGAAAGTTTTTCAACAGGGACCACAGGGGCACGGCCTGTGGTCGAGGGTGGAAAGAAGATTGTCCAGGTACGCCTAGTGGCGGCAGTCGTTGTTGATGATAGTGGCAGGGTCTATGTCAGGCAGCGTCCGGCAAATGTCCGATGGGCTAATATGTGGGAGTTCCCGGATTTGGAGATAACGGAAAGCGCGCAACCGCTGAAGGCGGTGGTAGGTCTGTTTAAAAAAGGGGCCAGCCGTTCCCTGGATGGTTTCCTGCCTCTGACAACGGTTAATCACAAATACACCAGGTATCAGGCGACAGTACACCCTTTTCTCTGCCGTCTTCGCGGCGCTTTCAGCGGCAAGCTTCAGCAAGAAGAACAACCCTGCCGCTGGGTCACCTTGGAGGAACTCAACTCCTTGGCGTTTTCTTCCGGTCACCGTCAGATCATCGATTACTTGCCGGAATTTCTTCCCGAACAGAAAATCTGATCTATTTTTCTTCACGCTTCTTTCCTTTTCCTTAACATATAATAAAGCACCGGCACCGCCATCCGGCTGATCAGAAGGCTAGCGATCTCGCCGAACATCAGCGAGATGGCTAGCCCCTGAAAGATGGGATCGGCCAGGATTACCGAAGCCCCAACCACAACGGCCAGCGCGGTCAGCAGCATGGGGCGAAAGCGGATGGCTCCAGCCTCTACCACTGCTTCGGCCAGCGGCAGGCCGTGGCTGATCCTGAGTTCGATGAAGTCGACGAGGATGATGGAGTTGCGGACCACAATTCCGGCGCCAGCCATGAAGCCGATCATCGAGGTGGCGGTGAAGAAGGCCCCAAACCCCCAGTGGGCAGGCAGGATGCCGATCAGGGAAAAGGGAATGGCGGCCATTACCACTAGCGGCACCAGGTAATCCTTGAACCAGCCGACCATCAACATATAAATTAGGATCATGACCACGCAGAAGGCAATCCCCAGATCACGGAAGACCTCAAGGGTGATGTGCCACTCTCCGTCCCACTTGATCGCTGGTTCGGTTTCACTTACTGGTTGATTGAGGTTGTACACGGGGATCATCACCTCACTCCCGCCAAAGTCGCGGCCATCAAGGGCGGCAAGTTTTTCGTTCATTTCAAAGATGGCGTAGGCCGGACTTTCGGTAACGCCAGCCACATCGCCGGTGACGTATATGACCGGCTTCAAATTTTTCCGGTAGATCGGTTGATCAACCGGCGCTTGGCTGATCCGCACCAACTCTCTCAGAGGTACCAGCACGGTCGAGCTGCCGCTACGGAGCTGGAGATTCAAGAGATCTTCAGCGCGCGCTCGCTGGGCTTGGGGCAGCTGGACTACGATCTGCACATCTTCCTTGTCGTCTGGTTGGTGCAAAAGATCGACTGACTGCCCTTGTACCGCTGTCTGGATGGCTGCGGTGATCTCGGCCTCTGAGATGCCATGCAGGGCCGCTTTTTCTTTGTCAATCGTCATTACCGTTTTCTGGCGGGGTTCTTCCCGATACCAATCGATATCGACCACACCAGGGGTGGAGGTAAAGATTCCCTTGACCTTCTCGGCCAATTTGACCCGCTCACTGTCTGTTTGACCATAGATCTCAGCTACCAGTGTCTGGAGGACAGGTGGGCCGGGCGGCACTTCAGCCACGGCCACAGAGGCCCCGTACTTTTCGGCGATGGCGGCCACGGCAGGGCGTACCCGTTTGGCGATGTCGTGACTCTGGGCTTTCCGTTCAGCCTTGGGCAGTAGGTTGATCTGGATGTCTGCCATGTCCGGTCCGCCGCGCAGGAAATAGTGCCGAACCAGACCGTTGAAGTTGAAGGGCGAGGCGGTGCCGGCGTAGATCTGGTAATCTGTTACCTCGGGTTCCTGACCTGCGGCAGCCGCCATCTCCCGTGCGGCCTGGGTGGTTTTTTCCAGGGGCGAGCCTTCGGGCATGTTGAGGATGATTTGGAATTCGCTCTTGTTGTCAAAGGGCAGCATCTTGACTTTTACCAGGCCGAAATAGACCATGGAGCAGGCTCCGCCGAGCATGGCGATGATAACCAGGAAGAAGAGCGCGCGCCAGGCGCCATGGGCGAGGAGTGGGTCCATTATCCGATGGTATAAGCGGGTGAAGAGATCGGACGGGGCGTGATCGTGATCATCGTCGAGCGTTTCGGCGCCGTTTGACGGCAGACGTCGTTTCAGGACCCGGATTGCGGCCCAGGGGGTGACGGTGAAGGCGATGATCAGCGAAAAGATCATGGCGGCGGAAGAACCGATAGGGATCGGCCGCATATAAGGACCCATCAGGCCGCCGACAAAGGCCATCGGCAGGATGGCCGCGATTACCGCCCAGGTGGCGAGGATGGTTGGGTTGCCCACCTCGTTGACAGCCTCGATGGCTACTTCCATCAGGGGCTTATGCTGGTTTGACGGCAGGCGGATGTGGCGAACGATGTTTTCCACCACCACGATGGCGTCGTCCACCAGGATGCCGATGGAGAAGATCAGGGCGAACAGGGTGATGCGGTTTAAGGTGTAGCCGTAGAGGTAGAAGAGTAGCAGGGTCAGTGCCAGGGTCGAAGGGATCGCCAGGATGACGATGATCGACTCGCGCCAGCCTAGAAACATCAGGATGAGCAGGGTCACTCCGAAGACGGCGATGCCCATGTGCAGGAGCAGTTCATTGGATTTCTCGGCCGCCGTTTCTCCGTAGTTGCGGGTGATGCTGACCTCTATGTCGATCGGGATCAGGCTGCCTTTGAGGGTGTCTATCTTGGCCAGGATAGAGTCCACCACATGGACGGCATTGGCCCCAGGCCGTTTGGCCACCGAGATGGTGACAGCCGCCTCTTCTTCCCCGCCTTTGCCTGAGCCGTAGAGGACATAGGTGTCGGGTTCCGCTGGGCCATCGCTAATGGAGGCCACGTCACGAAGGTAGACTGGGGCGCCGTTGTGGACGCCGATGACGATCTTGCCGATCTCCTCGGCCGAGGTTAGGAAGAGACCGGTCTGCAGGATAATCTCGCGGTTTTGTGAAAGCAGGGAGCCTGAGGTGTTCTGGCGGTTTGCCTGTTGTAGTTTTGGGGCGATGTCAGCCACTGTCTGTGAACGTGCTGCGAGCAGCATGGGATCGAACAAAACTCGGACCTGGCGTTTGGCGCCGCCGATCAGTTTGGTCTCGGCAACGTGCGGAATATTTTTTATGGCATCGTCTATCTGCGCAGCAAGACGGCGCAAGGTGTAGTGATCGTAGCGTGAGCTGTGCAGGGTGAGCGCCAGGATCGGCACGTCATCAATGGTGTGGGGTTTGACCAGTGGGGGGGATACGCCCTGAGGGATGCGATCAAGATTGGTGGCCAGCTTCTGATTCAAGCTGACGATGGCGTTTTCCATGTCGTGGCCAACAAAAAAGCGGGCAACAAGGAGGCTTTGGCCGGGCATTGAGGTGGAGTAAATATATTCGATTCCCGGCAGTTCGTAGAGGAGTTTTTCCATGGGAATGGAGACTCGTTCTTCTACCTCTTTCGGTGTGGCGCCTGGCATGGAGACCATGACGTCGATCATCGGCACTATGATTTGTGGTTCTTCTTCGCGGGGGAGCATCATCACGGCCATTGCTCCGAGCAAAAGGGAGGCAATGATGCCGATGATGGTCAGCTTCGAATTGGCAAATGATGAGGCTAGGCGGCCGGCAAAGTCGTGTGATGTGTCGTGTGCATTGTGTTGATTGGTCATGGCGTAACTCTGGCCGGTTGGCCGTCTCTTAGGGTGTTTACGGCCTGCACCACCACCTGTTCACCAGGGTTGAGGCCGGAGAGAATTTCAACTTTGCCGTCGCGGTTAAGGCCGGTGCGGACCAGACGCATATTGATGGTGTTGTTGTCGATGACGAAGATTCGTTCCATCTGGCCGAAGACGGAAACCGCCGTTTCCGGTACTAGCAGGATCTTAGTGCTCACGCCGGGGAGGATGACTCTGACGAATTGGCCAGGGCGCAGGGAGGGGGAGGGCTCGAGGTCGAGTTTCACCACTGCCGAGCGGGAGATGGCATCAGCCACCGGGGCGATCTCCGCCACTGTGCCTGTAGCTGAGAGATTGGAGGCCGGTATGCGCACAGATAACTGGTCCCCCGGTTTGATTGCCAAGAGTTGGGCCTCTGGCACAGCCGCCACAGCCTGGAGCGCCTCGGTGTTTTCGAGGATGAGCAGTGGTGTTCCCACGGTGGCCAGATCGCCGGCGTTGGTCAGTTTGCTCGAGATCAGGCCGCTGAACGGGGCGCGGATGGTGATGTAGCTGAGCATGGTCTTGGCCTCGGACTGGGAGGACTTGGCAAGTTGATAGGCGTCTTCCAGGGCGTTGACCGTTTCTCTGGTTGAGGCATTTTGGGTGAGCAGTCGTCGTTCCCGTTCCAGGTTTCGTTTGGCTTGGGCCATGGCGGTTTCAGCTTGGGCCAAGCGTGCTGAAATCTCAGCGGCGCTCAGTTTGACCAGGAGATCACCTTGTTTGACTGTTGCCCCAAGGACTACAGGCATCTCGGCAATGGTTCCCGTTACCTTGGCAGAGATGGTTGCTCGTTGCACAGCCTCAATCGTGCCAACTACTTCGTTCTCCATGGAGGTGATGGTTTCAGTCGCGGTAATAACGGTAACTTTAACTGGCGTGGCCGGTTTGTTGATTGTGTCTTGCTCATGTTTAGTTTCCTGCTTACACCCCCCGGCAAAGAGCAATACTCCGCACAGGAGAGTCGGGAGCAGACGTTGGCCAATGATTCGTGAAGATGTTGTCATGGGTGGCACCTGTATTAAAAAAAGGGTAACTACTTTTAGGTTAGCGGTAATCAGTTATCGGTTTACAGTTAAAAAAATCGTAACTACACAGGTTAACGGTAATCAGTTATCGGTTTACGATTAAAAGAATCATGGTTAGTCATAAATCATCGCATGATACTCAATGTCAGTGTGTCCTCAGCCATTGGCAGGTCCCAATCACCGTCAACTGTCAACCGTAAACCGATAACCTAAGCAGTTACAATTTGCTTATTATTTCTCGGGGAGAGGACAGTGTCTCAGTTCGGTCGTTTGAGCCTCGCTGATGTCGTCAAACTGGGGTATCCCCATGGCTCGGCGCAGATCGGCAATGGCGACCCGGCGAGTGGTTTTAGTCACGGTACGTCGGATCGTGGATTCGGTGAGGCGGTTTTCTGCAGCGATCAGGTCGGATGACAGGACTACTCCCTCACTGAATCGGGCTCGGTTGATGCCTGCGCTCTCCTGGGCCTGGCTGACGGTCTTTTCGTTAACTTTCAGCCTCTCTTCGGTCTCTCGCAAGGCGAGACGGGCCCGTTCCACCTCCAGGCTGATAGCAAGCTCCATCTTGTTTCGATGCTCCTGGAGTTCTGCCAATTGGGCAGTGGCCCTGGTGACTTCCGAGTCGGTTCGGTGGCCGTCAAAGAGGGGGTATTGGAGTTTGACCCCGGCTTGCCATGAGTCACCTGAACCACCGGTAATAGAACCGTGTTCTAGGGTATAGGCGGCAAAGCCGTCGACCGCAGGATAACTGCCGGCCTTGGCTTGACGAACCCGAGCTTTGGCTGCCTCAATCATGGCATCGATATTTTTGAGTTCGAAACGACCGTCATAGTTGGGGGTTGTCGGCATTATCTGGATATCACAGGTTGCCTCCGGAATAGTGTTGGTTGAGCCTTTGTTGATGCCCATCAGGGTCAGAAATATTTTTTTTGGCCAGCGCTAAGGTGTGTTCCGCCTGGATCAGGTTTTCTCTGGCTTGCGATTGCTGGACTTCAAGGTCGAGCACCGAGTCGAGGAGTAGGACACCGGCATTGTGACGGGCCTTTGCCACTTCTAGGGAGGCGGCTCCCGCCTCGACGGCGGCCTGTTGGGCTTGGACGATGCCTTCGGCCTGGGTAATGCTGTGAAAGGCCTTTACGACCTCAAACGCCAGTTGGGCATGGATGGAAGAGAGGTCCATCTGGGTGGCGGCGGCCTGGGCGGTGGCGGCCTGAACGCCGGCCTTGTTCCGTCCGCCATTGTACAGCCGATACCCCACTTGGACGGCGCCGCTCAGATTGTCGGTCCGGCCTGGGTCGTTAAAGTCGATGGCTTGAGAGAACTCACCCTGGTTTAAGATATTGCCGAAGGAGTACATGGGCGAGTTGGTCTGACTGTATTGAGAGGTAAGCGTGACTTGTGGAGCTTGGACCGAGCGCTCAAGGTCGATGGCAGCTTGGGCGGCGATGAGCCGCTGCCTGCCCACCTTGCTGTCAGGGTTGTTGGCCAGGGCGAAGCGCACGGCATCATGAGCGCTCCAGGTTGGCGGCGTGGGTATTTGACTGGTTTCGGCGCTGGCAAGGGAGGGTCCTGCCCCGATAAGGAGGACAAGAAAAGTGATTGTTTGTATGTGCTTAGTCAGCATGTCAGTCACTCGCGGGAAGGGATAGTGTTTGGTTGATTAGTATTTAATTGAATGTTTGAATTGATGCAAGGATTATTTTTTTGTTCTTGAGGTAGCTGTAGGAATTTGTTTTTAAAATAGAGAAATAGAGTACCATTACGCACCTACCATAGAGGCTGCCTTTATGTACTGGTTGAGTTTCTCTGGGCTTAGGCTGTATGTTGTGCTTCGATAATGCGGCTTTTTCTTCTTGGCTGAACTCTGGTCTTTGTATAAGGATGGGAGATTGTAGTTGATTAGTGGTTCCGGTTCCAGATCCTGTTTTTTATGCGGTATAAGGTCTGGATTAAGCGCCAGGCCTTGGTTGATTCGATATGCTTGAGGCGGGTTGTGCATTCAGTGTGTAAGGCTTCTATCTCGGTTGCTTGTTGTTGGCTTTTGGTCACATCTTCATGAAGGGTAGAGATGATCGTCTCATAATTAATAACACTTTCTTTTAAAGTTTGTTCCTGTTTGTTGATAGTTTTTTCGCAAATATCGATATCGTTTAAGACGATCTGGATGTGTTTGTTTTTTTCTTCTATCTCATCCTGCAGTTCGATAACCCGTTCGAGTGTTCTGCGATATCGGTCTTCCGTGTCAAGCGTTATCGATCCCAATTCAGGCTCAGGCAGCGTGGTGTCAGAGCACAGGGCAATAATATATTTCCCTTCAACTGTCCCATTCTGCATTAACTTGAGTGAACTGTCTTCCTGTCCATCTGTAAGGACATAGGCCAGCAGAGCGGACTGCTCCCAGAATTTGACCGTTGTAAAATGTTGGGAGAGAAAGTCGTGAAATTCCTGGCGGTAAAATTCCTTGGTGTGGAATTCGTTGTGATAGTGGGCAAGGTCGGAATAAATTCGTTTGTCCGGTGTGGAAATCAGAAAGAACCCGTCCGGTTTCAGTACCCGCTTGATTTCTTTGATAAAAGATTCTTGGAGGTCGCCAGTGACATGTTCGATAGTCTCGAAGGAGATTGCGGCGTCAAACGTGGCAGGGAGGAAGGGCAGGGCAGCAAT
>VMSU01000218.1 GCA_013792005.1 Desulfobulbaceae bacterium | reverse complement strand
TCGGGATGATATGTTGAATAGGAATGGAACCAGGTCTTGAGTTGAAAACACGGCGTCGCAATCTTTTTGGTAAATCATCCGCAGCCATTCCCAGAGGGAATCTCTTCCCTGATTGTACTTCATACAGCGGATCAAGTCATCGAGTGTCGACATCCAGACTAAGCCATCTTGGGCCGGGGGCAGTAAGGGTGATGGGGAACTACCGGTCAGTTCTTTGTAGGCGAGGAGCGCCATGTTCAGCCCCGCTGCTCTGGCAAGTTCAATCAGGCCGCACGGGCGGGGATTGATCTCAATGAACTTGTAGCGGTTGTCCCGCGGGTCATATTTGAATTCCAGATCCGCCAGGCCATGATATCCGACTCCTCGCAGGAAAGATTCAGAGAGGCGAGTGATTTCAGGGTGTTGCTGACTGACGGCAAGGGTGCCAATGCCGAAGTCAGGGGGGATTTGTCTGATTTTGTGGCCGGTGATGGCAGCCCGTGGAGTGGAAGTGGCATCAAAATAACTTATATAGAAGAAGAGATTGGTCGCGGGTCCGGGGATAATCTCCTGGGCCATGTATCCGTCTGTAAATCGAGGGTTGTGGATAATGCGAATTAACTCGTCAGGGGTGGTGGCGACTTCACCTTTGGTCCGGTAATCGTTCTGGGTGAGCAGGGGTTTGATGAAGCAGGGATAGACCGCACTGGCGAGGATGGTTTCAAGCGGGAGTTCGTCGGAAAAAAAGGTCGCTGGAATATCCAGGTTTTCCCTTTGTGCCAAGGCAAGCATTGATCGTTTGTTGATCAGCTCTGGCAGCGGGTGTTTGGAGGTTGGGAGCCAACGTAATGAGGCAAGTTCCAGTCGATGCCGATCCAGCAGCAGGAGGTAGTCATCGCTTTCTGTGAAAATGATCGGTGGGCATTGGGCGGCATTTCCGAGAGCAATGAGCAGATTCGTGAGTTCGGTGTCTGACGAGACTGTTTCGCAGAGGGAGCAGTATCGTGACGAGCCGCCGAGAGTGTGCTGCTGACGGCCAACTCCGATGACAGGGATGCCTTGTTTGCCAAGGCTGCGGATAACTCCCAGGCTGGTTGGGCTGTCTAACCCGAGGACGAGGGCCACTGCCTGGGGAGATCCGCTGATAAGAGCGTGGGTGGCAGGCTTCACCGATTCGCGTCTCCATGGTTTTTTAAGCGCAGTAATTGAGAGTAAACCGCTGCTACTTCCGAGGTCATGTGCTGGTCTGAGAACAGCGCGGTTTGCCGTACATGGGAGCTAACACGGTACTCGGCCCACAGGGGGGGGGCGTTGAGTAGTTTTTGAATAGCCCAGGCCAGAGCCTCATGGTCTTTAGCAGGGACCAGTACCCCGTCCACCTTGTGCCGCACCGCTTCGCTGATGCCGCCGACATCTGTCGCCACCACTGGCACACCCGCCGCCATTGCCTCCAAGATCACCATCGGCAACCCTTCGCTTAAGCTTGGCAGGACAAAGAGGTCCATCTCCCGGAGATAACTATTTACCGTCGAGGTGGCGCCGAGCCAACGAATTTGATTGGCAATGCCGAGGTCTTTGGCAATTGCCTTGATCTTTGTCTCATACTGAGGGGTGATGAATCCGCCTACAACCAGCAGCATGAATCTTTGTCCAGTGACGGTGAGTCGGTGCAGGGCGCGAATAAGTTCCTCAAGCCCTTTTCCTGGGCGCCAGAAGGCGACTGTGCCGATGATTGGATTTTTCTGGTTTAATGAGCGGGCGGGGAGGATGGGATTGATCGGAACCCCATTGTGGATGACTTTAAGTTTGTGCTGGAAGGCGGTTTGAGCAGTGATGGTCGATCGCAGGTGATGAGAAACCACGATGATTTTCCTGGCCTGAAT
Source organism: Desulfobulbaceae bacterium (assembly GCA_013792005.1). Taxonomy (NCBI): domain Bacteria; kingdom Pseudomonadati; phylum Thermodesulfobacteriota; class Desulfobulbia; order Desulfobulbales; family Desulfobulbaceae; species Desulfobulbaceae bacterium. The sequence continues at coordinate 8,503 of VMSU01000218.1, read as the reverse complement.
CATGGCCAGCCTTTCAATTAGAACGTTAAGATATTTTTTTATGATGGTGCCGGAGTCGAACCCGATAACTCCATGGATGTGTTGGACAAGAGGAATTCCGGTGATGAGTGAGGCGAGGCCACCCAGGAGGTTGCTCCTGCTGTAGTGGGTGTGGATCAGGGCAAATCGCTGTTCTTTGATCAGCCGGATTAAATCTTTGGTCACGCGTAAGTCGATTGCCGAGCGCATGGGCAGGCGGAAGAGTGGGGCTTCTTGGCACTTTCGTGCTTCGGGGAAGGCGATCGGTTTGAGGCAGGCGAAACTCACCTCGTATCCGTGGGCAGGCAGGTTGATGGCGAGTAGGTCCTGGACTCGTTCAGCGCCAGCATAGTATTCACCATTGATGAGGTGGAGAACTTTAATGGGCAAAGGTTGAGGCTGCATGTCAGATTCGAGGCTCGTTTCGGCGATGACGAGCCGTTTTGAGTAATTCCCGCAACAGGATCACCGCAAAATATGGATCGTCAATCAGGTAGCGCCTACTCAATGCGCGGGGGTTGCCCAGGAGACGCCACAGCCATTCCAGGCCAATTTTTTGGATTGCGACAGGAGCCCGTTTGGTCAATCCCAAGTCGAACTCGAAGGCGGCGCCAAAGCAGCAGATCAGTTTTGTTGCCAGCATCGAACGATAACGAAGAGCCCAGCGTTCCTGTTTGGGCATTCCCAGGCAGGCAAAAGTAAGGTCTGGCTTGAACCGGTTAATTCGTTCGATAGCATCCCGGCCTTCGGCTGAATCAGTGGTAAAGTTCATTGAGGGGGAGAATATTTCTATTTGCGCAGATGGATATTTATTGATCATGGCCAGGCTGAGAGATGCTTCATCTTCGGGGTGCCCGCCCAGCAGAAAAATTCTGCCATGTTGTTTATCGACTACCCGGCAGAGGGCGGGGAACAGGTCTGCCCCGGTGACTCGTTCTTGGCAACCACCTTTGCCGTGCAGCAAGTGCGAGGCAACGACGAGTGGAAATCCGTCAGGGAAGATGAAGTCGGCGGTTTGATACTGGAGGAGAAGATCATGGTCCCGGCTGAGTTTGACAATCTGGTCGGTATTGGGTGTTACCACCACTTTGGCTGGGGCCTCTTTGTCGAGGACCTCACTTAACGCCGAAACTGCTTCGGCAAAGGAGACAGAGGCGATGTTAAGCCCGAACATGTTCACGGATTGTCCCATAGTATGGTGTGGAGTTTGTTGGCGTCTGTCTCTGGATCTTTTGGCGTGGACTATCGTGCTACGTTTAAGTGTGTCTTTCAAAGTAGATTGATATCATGGCAGGAATGGTTTTGACGAGAATACTGACGTCCCGCCAGAAAGAGAGTTTCTTGGCATATTGAATGTCAAGACGGATCATCTGTTTGAAGGACAGGCGGTTCTTACCGCTGACTTGCCATAGTCCGGTGATGCCGGGCAGGATATGAAAGCGCTGGGTATGCCACTGCAAATACTCATCAGCCTCATAGTCAAGGCAGGGGCGCGGGCCGACCAGGCTCATCTCCCCCTTGAGCACATTGAAGAGCTGCGGTAACTCATCAATGCTTGTTTTGCGAAGGAAGAGGCCCAAAGGGAAAATTCTTTCATCAGTCTCGATTTTGGTGTTGGGGGTATCGGCATTGGTGGTGATGAGCCTTTTCATGAATTTGCGATGTTTTTCGGCATCCGCATGGGCGTGCATACTTCGAAACTTGAGCAGAGTGAAGGGTTTTCGTTTGTATCCGATTCGTGTCTGGCGAAAAAATATTGGTCCTCGTGAACTCTTCCTGATGCCGATTGCCACCAGAAGAAAAAGTGGGGAGAGTAGAATGATTCCGCACAGCGAAACACTGACATCCAAGGCCCTTTTCCAGGTGGGGATGGGCTTGGCGATGAAATCTTCGATTTCTGATGGGGGAGTAGCGAGTGCATCGCCTTGACGGCAGTCAAAGTCTGCGGCTTTTGTTAGGGGGCGATTATTTTTTGGAGGGGAAGGGGATGGGTGGTCAGGAGTCCAGTGGCTGGGATAGGTGTATACCGTTACCATTCCCTCTGCCGAGAGATGGTTGAGTTCGCAGATGGACTGCCCCAGCTTGATGGCGGCATCGTGAGAGGCGCTGGGTAGCAGTACCCCGATCTTCCCCTCTTCATACCAACCGAACTGGTCAACCTCTCGCAGCCGATTGGATAAGTTGTGAGCAAAGGTTGATACTGAGCTTTCTTGGCCTGTGAGGTTATTGGCGTTGAAAATGAGGAGAGAGAGATCATGACCGTTGAGCAAGGCTCGCATGATCTCTTTGTCCAAGGCGCGTTTGAATTGATCTCCTCGGAGTAGCGACGGGGGAAGTTGTTCCTGTGTTTGAGTGTCACCCGGGAGCGTGGCTGGTGGTATATTTTCGGGTTGGGAAACTGCGGTTGACGGGGTGATTTTTGTGGCAAGCCACTGGTGAGGATAGGAGTAGGCGGTGAAGCTCCCTGGTGCGGGAATGCCGGCTATCTCACAGATGCTCTGGCCTATCTGCGTAGCGTTGGAGAGGGTAGCGTAGGGAAGGATGGCAGCCATTTCATTTGATCCATACCATCCGAAAGAATCAGTTTCTCGTAGGCGGTGGTTCAGTGCTTTGGCAAGTTTTGATACGGTGATTCCATGTGCCGCGACGTTTGAGCAGTGAAAGACGATCAGGGCGAAGCTGTGGCCATAACGGTTTGCCCGGTCAAGTTCCAGGCCGAGTTGTGCTCGGAGTTCGTCGCTTTGAGTGATCCCTTGTGGATTGATCCATATTTTAACGTTATTGAAAATCTTGAGCAGGCGGAGGGGGATGCTTTTTTTAATTGGCCAACGATCGGAGGGGTACGTATAGATAGTGAAAGGAGGCGGGCTGGTAAGTGGAGAGAGCAGGTCGTAGATGTCCTGGGCCAGTTTTATCGCTCCTTCATTTGGGGTATGAGGGATTAGAATGCCTATCTGCCCTGTGCTGAACCAACCGATAAAATCCATGTTCCTGACACGAAGAGAGAGTTTCCGGACTAGTGTCTTTACCAAGATATTTTTTTCGTCTTTAATGCCAATCTCATACACTGCCATAAAAAGACGCATGTCGTAACGATCGGCTCTTTCGCACTCCAGCCGGACAGTGTCCCAGAACTCCAAGGGAGAACTCATGCTTCTCAGATTCGGCTGATAGTGATCATGCGTAGGGGGAGTATGGGTCATGATGTTCCTGTTCTGGGATTAAGAAGGGCGTTTCGATCATTTCAGCGAACGCCATGATCATCGGCTTTACGGATGACTTCCGGGTCCTTCAGCAGCCGGTCGATAATTTCATCTCGACTGTAGTTTTGTGCTGCGTATTTTCTGCCTACGGCATTATTTGCGTAATCCATCCGGTGCTCGGCAGGTGTGTTGTCTGTTATCCCTTGTTCGTGGGCATTGGTCACCTCTTTGGCGAATTGATCACCGTAGGTTGTGGTGAGCAGGTAACTCCATAATACATGGCGGTATGCATCCTCGGGAATAACGGCGTGTTCTTGATGGGCTCGGCTGGCTGATTCCTGAGCATCGTCACGGATCTGCAGGAGGCGTGGGGCCTTGAAGGGATTTTCGGAGAGCAGTTCTATCTCGGGGGCGGTGAGCTGTTCCGCCATAATCCAGGAGATAACCTGAAGCGACTCTTTGTCCATGGTCAGGCGGTGCACGGTATCCCTTTGTTGCACCAAAAGCTTCGTGTTAACGGTTTCATTGTTAATGCGAAAGGAACTGATCCCCGAGAACGAGATGGGGACGGTGGCGCTGCCGGTTTGGATCAACCCAAGCAGGTCGTGGAGGAGGTTTTTGGCTTGATGTGTGATGGAATTCGGAGGCCAGAGTTTGAGTAGGATTGGCAGGGTAAGGTTGCCATTGCTTATGCTCGTTAGGCCATCTGCGACAGATTGGTCGGTCGTTTGCGTATTGTCATGTATGGTGGCTGAAATGGCATTGGCCATTAGCAGAAACCTGTTTGAGAGTAAGCTGTCCTTGGTGACTTGGAAAGTATCCAGGTGGAGCCTGACACTCTTTCCAGCAAGCCATTTGGGATCTCTTGCAATAGTGATTTGAGCGTCAAGGTTTGACCAGGTTAGGGTGCGGTCTGCGGGATTTATCACTGGTCTTGGCACGCTAAGGTGTTCGATCGTGATGCCGTTTACTGTCTTTCCTTGGAGCGCGCGGATTGCTCTTTCTGAAAAGTTCTGTGCCAGATGGTTGATACTCAAGGCGGTGATTATGCCAAGAAGAGCTATGATCAGTAGCCCTGCTGTGCTAAGGGCGATAAGTTTTTTCATTTAAGCGTCATCCTGGTGGGTAAATAAAATCACCCATAAGAGAAATTGATTATGTCATAAAAAATTATACAGATTGAACAGGGAAAATCAAATTGATTTTGTTAGTTTTTTTTCACAAAAGCAGGAGATGAGGAATTCAATAATCACGATCTTTATCGCCATATTTCAGTTGTCAATCCACCTTAAATAAACTACTTTTCAACACCATTATGAAGGTTCACCGTGTTTACGGAATTCATTTCCACAGGTGATCAAATACAGTTTTTTCGTCTTTCCCGTTTGGTGTTGACGGGACTCAGCCAATTGTGCGGCTCCTGTCTCCTTGTAATGAGGCGCCCGTAATCGTGAACGATTGAGAGTAACTGATCACAGGGGAGGTCAGCAGTTTTGTCCTGCCCTATGCTGAAGGCGATCTCAGGGGCACCCTGTGATCACTTTCGATTGAGATACCCGATAAGGCAGCTACCGTGAAGGAAATTCAGGATTACTATTTTAAAAAGGCCCAGAAAGAAGGGTATCCCGCTCGGTCGGTATATAAGCTTGAGGAGGCGAATCTAAAGTACGGTTTTCTCAAGCGGGGATCGAAGGTGCTTGATATTGGGAGCTACCCGGGGAGTTGGTCAATATATGCCGCCAAAATTGTCGGTCCTCAGGGTCTGGTGGTGGGGGTTGATCTTCAGGCTGGGAAACGGCGGGCCGAGTCGGGGCGGGCTCCGATTGAGTTTGTTCGTGGCGATATAATGGCGGACGAAACAGTGGTCGCCGTTACCGCCTATGCCCGAGAGTTTCAGGTGGTGCTCAGTGATATGGCGCCTCAGACCACAGGCAATAAGTGGGCGGATCATCAAAAATCGTTGGTCTTGTGCCGGCGGGCGCTTGCCTTGGCCTGTCAGGTGCTGGCCAAGGGCGGCGTTTTTTATTGTAAGGTCTTTGATGGAGAGGATTGCCGGGACTTTGTCGAAGAGGTGCGCGGGTGTTTTGGGAAAGTGAAGATCGTCAAGCCCAAGAGTTCACGACCGGAGAGTCGGGAACTCTTCGTCTTTGGTCAGGGGTATAAAGGAACTATGATTAGCAGTACGATATAAATTGTCGAGTGGAATAAATCGGAGGCAAGAACAATGTCAGGACATTCTAAGTGGAGTACGATCAAGCGAAAAAAAGGTGCGGCTGACGCTAAGCGTGGCAAGATTTTCACCAAGTTGATCAAGGAGATTATGGTTGCCGCTCGCATGGGTGGAGGAGATCCTGCCGGCAACGCTCGTTTGCGGTCGGCAGTAATGGCGGCCAAAACTGAGAATATGCCCAAAGACAATATTGATCGGGCGATCAAGAAGGGCACCGGCGATATGGATGGGGTGAATTACGAAGAGATCGTCTACGAAGGATATGGCCCCAGTGGGGTGGCGGTGCTTGTCGACTGCATGACTGATAACCGGAACCGCACTGTTTCCGAGGTCCGTTATGCCTTTAGTAAGAGCGGCGGCAATATGGGCGAGTCCGGGTGCGTTTCTTTCATGTTTGATAAAAAGGGCGTGATCGTGGTGGAGAAAGAGGCCACTTCTGAAGATAAGTTGCTGGAGTTGGCGCTGGAGGCGGGGGCAGAAGACGTGGTCGACGAGGGTGATGTCTTTAAGGTCCTCACCGAGCCCAATGATTTTAACGCTGTTAATGAGGCGTTGGAGGCGGCAGGCGTTGTCATAGCGAGCGCCTCTGTTGATATGATTCCCCAAAACACGATCGAGATCACCGAGGAAAAGGTTGCCCGCAGGGTGCTTTCGATGATGGAGATGCTTGAAGATAACGACGATGTGCAGCACGTCTACGCTAACTTTGATATTCCTGACGAGTTGATGGAGAACCTCTCCTGAGCCGGGTGTTCCGGATTCTTGGAATTGATCCTGGGTCACGGACAACGGGGTACGGGGTAGTCGAGAGGCGGGGCGGCGTCAATTATTTTGTTGCCTGCGGAGTCATCAAGTCGACTCCGACTCTCGCCTTCCCTTTGCGCTTGAAGGAGATTCATGATGGGGTGCGGCAGGTTATTGAGCGGTATAGCCCTGAGTGTGCGGCGGTGGAAGAGGTTTTCTTTGCCAAAAATCCCAGTTCCGCCCTTAAGCTGGGCCAGGCCAGGGGAGCGATCCTGATCGCCTTGCTTACTCATGGCCTTGAGGTGCATGAATTCACAGCCAAGCAGGTCAAGCAGGCGGTGGCCGGGTACGGTCAGGCCGCCAAGGAACAGGTGCAACATATGGTGCGGGTCTTGCTGAATCTGTCGGCAGAACCCAGCCAGGATGCTGCTGATGGCTTGGCAATCGCTCTTTGTCTGAGTAATCATCTTAAGTATGGGATAACATCATGATCGCCAGTTTGCGCGGGACCTTAATTCATGCCGACCCTGCCCGGGTGGTGGTCGAGGCCGGCGGGGTGGGGTATGACGTCGCCTTTTGCGCCTCGGGTCTGCAACGGCTGCCCTTGCTGGGCGAGGAGGTCTTCCTCCACATTTTCACCAAGGTCAGGGAGGACGCCATTGAACTCTTCGGCTTTACTGATGCCCGGGAGAAGGAGATGTTCATCATTCTGCTCACTGTCTCCGGAGTGGGGCCCAAGGTGGCGCTGAATATCCTGGCGGTCGTCTCCCCTGGTGAGTTGGCACGGGCAGTAATGACTGACGACTTGCATCGATTGACCGCCCTGCCTGGTGTGGGTAAGAAGACGGCGGAACGACTCTGTCTGGAGTTGAAGGATAAGGTGAGGTCATTTGCCGAGCTTGAGGCCAGGCCTTCGGAAGTTAAGGCTGCTGTGCTTGATGAGAGTGATCAGGTGGCGGCAGACGTGATCTCGGCTTTGACCAATCTCGGCTATCCTCCAGCCCAGGCCAGGGAAGCACTGCGTCGGGTTCGCAACTCTCTTCCTGACGGCCAATCTGCTCCACCCATTGCAGAACTCCTTCGTTTGGCATTGAGGTCCCTGGCATGAGTTTTGAGGAAGAACGGATAGTCAGTTCGACACCAGTTCGTGACGACTTGATCGAAGAGCTTTCGCTACGGCCCAAGAAATTGGCCCACTATATTGGTCAAAATCAGCTTAAGGACAACTTGACTATTGCGATTCAAGCGGCCAAAGGGCGTAAGGAGAGCCTTGACCATGTCCTCTTTCATGGGTTCCCCGGTCTGGGGAAGACCACTCTTGCCTATATTATCGCTCATGAGATGGGCGCCAATATCAAGGTTACCTCCGGCCCGGTCATCGAGAAGGCAGGTGATTTGGCCGCGATCCTCACCAGTCTCCAGGAGGGTGATGTCCTTTTTATTGATGAGATTCACCGTTTAAACCATGCGATTGAAGAGATCCTCTATCCGGCGATGGAGGATTTTCAGCTCGATTTGGTGATCGGCCAGGGGCCGGGGGCCAAATCGGTTAAGATGAACCTGCCTCATTTTACCTTGGTCGGCGCCACTACCCGGACCGGACTTCTCACTCCGCCGCTTCGCGATCGCTTTGGCGTGCTCCTGCGTCTCGAATTTTATTCACCAGACGAGCTGGTCTCTATTGTTGAGCGCTCGGCTCGGATGCTCAGTATCCCGATGGACCCGGAAGGCGCGGCTGAACTCGGACGCCGTTCCCGTGGCACTCCCCGAATTGCCAACCGTCTGTTGAAGCGGGTCCGCGACTATGCCCAAGTAAAGGCCGATGGCCGGATTACCCGTGATGTGGCCCGCAAGGCCCTTGATCTGCTTAATGTCGATCCGCTGGGGTTAGACGACATGGACCGTCGCATTCTGCTCACCATTATCGACAAGTTTCAAGGCGGACCCTTGGGGCTTGATACTTTGGCAACTTCCGTTTGCGAGGAGCGTAATACTCTCGAAGATGTTTACGAGCCGTTCTTGATCCAGTCCGGATTTCTGCTTCGAACACCACGCGGCAGGATGGCCACTGCCTCTGCCTACGAACATTTCGGCCGTCCCTTTACCGGTCAGTTTTCGGTCGAGGTGTTAAGTGACGCGGAAATTACCAATTTACCATAACGCATCTCGGCTTTGGGCCATCTGTGGTCGCACCTCAATCACAAAATCCTCGACGTAGCGCTGCTACGCCTGCGGTTTTGTTCAATCGGTGCAACCAAATCTGACCCAGATCCGGGCGCGATCCAGGTAAATTGGTAATTTCCGAGTC